>NZ_JBLZFY010000176.1:0-5063 GCF_050753365.1 Geminocystis sp. CENA526 | reverse complement strand
TTTAGATTTTCTTAAGATTTGTAGTAAATAGTTGTAATTCTAACGTTAACAGTGTTTTCCCAACAGGGATAATGTATATTTCTTTACAGGAAGGTATTGAAAAAGATAAATACCTTATATACAATGACAGTAACTTTGTTAAACATAAGAAGTTTAACGAGAATTCCCCATTAAGGTATTGCTATGTTGAAAAAAACTGGTTTATTTGTTGTTATTCTATCATTTCTCGCTCTGTTAGAACCTCGATCGAGCCAAGCCCAAGAAATTAAAGTCGATGGTAGTACTGCCACCATTGTAACCAAAGACGGCGATCGAATCACCATAGATGGTAACACCTTCTCAAGAGACGGTAAAAACCTATTTCACAGCTTCAAGGAATTTGGTTTAACACAGCAACAAATAGCCACTTTTCTGACGAATCCCAACATTCACAATATCTTAACGAGGGTGACAGGGGGCAACCCTTCCTACATTAACGGCTTAATTCAAGTCGTCGGGGGAAATAGTAACCTTTTCTTAATGAATCCAGCAGGGGTAGTTTTCGGCTCAGGGGCTAGTATAAATGTTCCAGCAGACTTTACCGCAACCACAGCAACAGGTATCGGTTTCAATAATGGCGTTTTTAGTGCCGTTGGTAGTAATGACTATAGCAACTTAACAGGGAATCCCACTAACTTTATTTTCAATACTAATCAACCGGGTAGCATCATCAACTCAGGAGACTTGAAGGTTTCTGAAGGTAGTAATATTAACCTCATCGGTGGTAATATTATCAATACAGGCACAATAGAAACCCCGAACGGTAAAATCAACATACAAGCCGTTGCAGGAACATCAAGGGTAAAAATCACCCCCGAAGGCAGTTTGTTGAGCTTAGAGCTTGATATACCTAAAGATGAGCAAGGAAATTTACTAGGGTTCACCCCTCAAGATTTGCCATCTTTACTCACGGGAGCGCATAACGCAGAAGTAGCCACTCCCAATGTAGCAGTCAACAATAATCAAGTACAAGTAGCTAATGTTAATATACCAGAAGGCACAGGAAGTTCGATCGTTTCAGGGAAGATTAATACATCCTCCGAGAGTTTAGGAGGAGAAATCACAGTTTTAGGAGAGAGAGTCGGTGTAATTGACGGAGAAATCACCGCTAACGGTGCGCAAGGAGGCGGAAAAGTCTTAATTGGGGGCGATTTTCAAGGGAAAGGCTCGATTCCCAACGCTCAAACTACCGTAGTTAATAAAAATAGTACCATAACCGCTAATGCTACAATTAATGGCGATGGTGGAGAGGTAATTGTGTGGGCTGATGGTAACACTTCCTTTACGGGTAACATTGAGGCAAGAGGAGGCATTAATGGTGGTGACGGTGGATTTGTGGAAGTTTCAGGGAAAGAAAACCTTAACTTTAATGGAAATGTTGACACTACAGCTAGTAAGGGGAATATTGGTACTGTATTGTTAGATCCCTTAAATGTTATCATTAGTAGTATTGGTACAAATGATAGTGAAATTGCCGATGGGCAAATCTTAGCGGGGGATGGGGGAAATGCTGATTTCAATATTTCTCAAAATGCGTTACAAAGTTTACCGGGTACAACTAATGTTGTGATAGAAGCCACTAACAATATTACTGTTACCGAATTAGTGGGCAATACTATTACTTTTCAAAGCAATATTACCACAGGAGATCAACCCCGTACTTCTGTCACTTTCAGAGCGAATGCTGATGGCATTGGTGGCGGTGATTTTTCCATGAATCCTGAACACACTATTATCGCAAGGGGAAGAAATGTTAATATTTCTGGAGAAAATATTACCGTAGGTGCGATCAACACTGCCACTAGTGTTGGTAGTAACGGCAGTGGTGGAAACATTGTTTTAGATGCTAACAATAATATTTTTATTGAAGGACGACAACAAACGCCAAATGGAAATCAAAATTATAGTTTGGCAAGTTTTATTTCCAATGATTCTGGAAGTGAGAATGCGAAAGCTGGACTTATAACTCTTATTGCCAGAAATGGAAATATCACAATAACTCAGGCTGATGCTAACATTATTGGTGGTGTGGGAGCTAGAGCGTTGGGTGCAACGGATGATATTATTATTCTAGCCCCTAACGGTACTCTTAATTTACCTAGTTCCATATTGATAGATAATGTTGATTTTGGTAGTGATGCCGTAACTTCTGAGGAAATAAGTATTCAAGCACAACAAATAAATGGGGGGAGTATTGCTTTTTTAACAAATGCTGATGACATCTTTATTAGTGGAAATCCAAACTTTAATCTAAATGCCAACGTTATAACAACTAACGGAGCAGTTTTTCGCATTGGCGGTTTTACGGCTACAATTGAATATGGTGGCAACCCACCGGAAACCTTTGTAGTTCCATCCCCTACTAACGTTGATCTTGCTTTATCCAATATTAATATTAGAAGTGACTTATCAGTTATCGCTTTGCAGAATATCACCAATAGCGGAAATATTATAGTAGCAGGGGACACTACGTTAACAACTCCCAATAACATTTCCTTAAATCCGTTAGATATATCGGGAAACTTAATTATTAATGTATCTGGGGTAGCTGAGTTAAATCAAGTTACCGCCAACAGTTTAACAACAAATGATCTTTTCGGTGCAACTTTCGGCACAACGAGATTAAACGGTAATATAACGACTATAGGAAGTCAAAACTATAATATAGCAGTTATCCTTGATAACAATGTTACCCTCAGTACCAGTAATAGTGCGATCACATTTTTGCAGACGGTAAATGCTGGTGGTGGCAATAGTGATTTAACGGTTAATACAGGTAGTGGAAATATTAGCTTTAATAATGCCATCGGTAATGTTCAACGATTAGGAGTTATAAACTTAAATAGTAGTGGTACAACTTTATTAAATGCCGTTAATGCTAATAGTTTAACGAGCAGTGGTTTAACTTTATTAAATGGTAATGTCACCACCGTAGGAAATCAAACCTATGGAGAGGAAGTAATTATCGGAAGTGCGATCGCACTATCTGGTGCTAATGTCGATTTTGCCAATAGGGTTAACAGTGAAACGGGAGAAAATAACAACTTAACCGTTACCAGTAATAATGCAACTTTTAGTCAAGCTATCGGGAATAATCAACCATTAGGAGATTTAAGCCTGAATGTCTCAGGAGAAACTCGGTTAAATGCCGTTAATGCTAATAGTTTAACCAGTCAAGGGGGTATGACAGTTTTAAACAGTGACATAAATACTATTAATAATCAAAATTATAACAACGTTAGTCTTACTAACAACCTCAACTTAAATAGTAATCAAGGGGGGGTGAGTTTTACAGGGGCAGTGGATGCCAGTGGTAATAATTTAAGTATCCGTAGTTTAACTGGTGTTAATTTTGCTAACCAAAACTTTGTTTCTCTAGGAGGTAACTTAGCTGTTACTACTTTTAATCCGATGGGTGAAATTATCATCGGTAGTGGTAACAATAATCAATTCGTTATCACAAATCTCCATCGTGTCAATGGATTTAACTCCATCACTATTGGGGAAAACAGAAATTTAGGCTCAATTACCGTTAATCAAGATTTGATAGTTAATGATCCTTTAACTTTTCAAGCTAGTAATATATTTATTAATAACAGAATCGATGGTGTCGATAATGCTTCTATTTCCCTTTTCGGTTCTAAAGCTACCACTATTCTTAATGCTGACATTACCAGTGACGGTAATAACATTACCATTGATGACAATGTGATTCTTGGTAATGATGTAACTATTTCTACTGGTGACACAACTATCGCTGACATTGCTATTCTCGGTAGTATTTCAGGCAATCAGAATTTAACTTTATACGCTGGAAACGGTGATATTTCTATTACTGACAATGTTAGCTTAAGTAGTCTGGAAGTAACATCAAAAAATTTTAGATTCAGTGGTAATTCTATTTCTACTTCTGATAGTCAGACTTTTTATACTGATATTTCTTTAGCAAATAATACCCAGTTCAGTTCTCAAGGTACTTTTTCGGCTCAAAATATTTCCAGTGATAACTCTGATGTGGTGATTAACGCTGATAGTATTACTACCCAAAATATCATAACTCAGGGCGGCAACATCTCCATCACTAGCACTGAAGGAGCTATAACTACTCAAAACCTGAATACTTCCGCTACAACAGGAGGTTCGATCGAACTTAACTCGAATACTACCATTAACACGGGAACGATTCAAACTAGCGGAAATAACAGGGGAGGTAACGTCACCTTGAACGCCTCAGAGGATATTGTTATTAGTAGTATTGATGGAAGCAGTAGTCAAGGAACCGGGGGAGATGTAGAAATCACCACCGCTGGAAATCTCCGTGTTACTAGCACTATTGGCAGTGGCGTAAGCATTAGCACCACCGGAACTGTGGAAAGTGGTGCTGTTACCATAGATTTATTTCCGGGTAACTCAGAAGATGGAGTAATTACAGATGCTCGTTTACCCTTTATTGTGGGAAATGCCAGTGAAAATGGCACGGCCGGAATTATCTCGAATACTAGGTTTACCATTGGGGAAGGTGAGTATTTTATTAATACTACCAGAGGTAATTTAAACTTAAAACTTCTTAGTCGTTTTCCCACCAATTTGAATAATTCGATTGAACCTCCCGCCGGTGTTGATAACCTCGTTGTTAATGTTGCACCCCCCATTATTAACTTATCTACCATTAGTGAAGCTCAGAAGATTTTAGCTGCTATCGAACGGGAAGCGGCTGAAAAACCAGCATTTATCTACGTTAGTTTCACTCCAAAAGGTTTTCAACCAAAAGATTTAGACGCAGAATTTGCTCGTCGAGAAGCTCTCAATACTCAAGAGTTTAGTCGAGTGAACATCAATAAACCGAATCTGCAACCGACTATCGGCTTACAACCGGCCGAAGATGATCAACTAGACTTATTAGTTATTACCAATAAAGGTGAACCGATTCGAGTTACTGTACCCGTGACACGTCAACAAGTGGTGGATTCTGCTCTTAATTTATCGATCGAATTATCGTCCGATCGACTCGATGAACAATATAA
>NZ_JBLZFY010000175.1:0-5068 GCF_050753365.1 Geminocystis sp. CENA526 | reverse complement strand
CTTTATCTTCAATGAGGGTGATAGGAGTGGGGTTATTTCTCAAGCCTGTTAAAATGGCTACTCCTGTGGGAATTTTCTTTCTAGCAGATTGTAACTGAGCATTGTTTAATTCTTTGGTAAATGTTTTTAAATCAGGGCGATAAACTTGAATAATTAATTCATCCACAATGCCTAAATTTACCCATCTGTGCCAATCCTGTAAGAATAAATTGTAAGCTGTAGAGTAAGGATTTGGAGCGACAGAAAATATCGCTTTGGGTTTTCTTTGTTTCACTGCTCTATTCAACCTTACCATGAAATCGGTGATTTTATCAGCACGCCACTTTACCCAAGCCCTATCTTGGGGATTTGCTGGAGGATTTTTTTTCGTTTCTTGTTTATATAGTTCGATCGTATAGGGATCATAACCAAAATCTCTTGGTAATACAGTATGATCATCAAATTGAACACCATCCACGGGATATTTAGTGACAACTTCTAAGACTAAATCCATGAAAAATTGTTGGACTTGAGGATGGAAAGGATTTCACCATACCACTTGCCCCGCCGCACTCGTGCCGATTTTACTACCATCTCGGCGAGTGGTTAACCAACGAGGATTTTTTGTGGCTAATTCGGAGGAGGGAGTCGTCATAAAGCCAAATTCAAACCAAGGAATTACTAACAATCCTTGTCTATGCCCTTCATTGATAATATCTCTAATTACATCTTGATTGTGATAATCCGATCGAACCAAGGGGGGAATGCCTACTCTTTGGGCGACTTGACTAGGAAAGGAAGCATAACCAGAATTCCACACCACTGGATAAATGGTATTAAAATTCAATTCCGCCAATTCCTTTAAACTATTTTCTAATAATGGTCGATCGAGCAATACATCAGTATCATTTTTGGTTAACCATACCCCTCGAATTTCAGGAAAAGTAGCCTGACTGACTACTTGTTGAGGGTTAAGAAAGACTACTAAAAAAACCGATACTAAAAATAGTATAACTGTTTTCTTTAGCTTAGTTAGATAGGGAAGTTCGATCGAAAAAAACTGATTCATTCTCAAGATTGTAAAATTTTACCTGATACATATTACCATTTAATCTCAATTTTGAAGAACTCTCCCTACTCCCTACTCCCTACTCCTTACTCCTTACTCCTTACTCCCTACTCCCTACTCCCTACTCCTTACTCCTTACTCCCTACTCCCTACTCCTTACTCCTTACTCCTTACTCCCTACTCCCTACTCCCTACTCCCTACTCCTTACTCCTTACTCCTTACTCCTTACTCCCTACTCCCTACTCCCTACTCCTTACTCCTTACTCCTTACTCCCTACTCCCTACTCCCTACTCCTTACTCCTTACTCCTTACTCCCTACTCCTTACTCCTTACTCCTTACTCCCTACTCCCTACTCCCTACTCCTTACTCCTTACTCCCTACTCCTTACTCCTTACTCCTTACTCCTTACTCCTTACTTCCAACTTTTTACTAATTTTGAAGGGAAAAGAAGCCACTACCGCTATACATAACCACCATAAAGTATTAATTTGTGGACGATACCACACAGTATCAAATAATCCCTGAGTAGCTAATCCGGCGATCGCACCTAAAGCACCAATCATCCACATAGCTTGTAAATCATTGCTCGGTTTCAGATTTTTGATGATTGCTATAGCCCTCCTAAAAGTGCTTGTAACGATGCCTAGAAAGGCAATAAGCCCGATTAAACCAGTTTCGATCGCAATTTCGAGTAAAACGCAATAAGTACTTAAAGCAGTGAATTTCGTTTGCATATAGGTAGGGTAAATTTTATTAAACACCTGATTCCCCAAGCCAATACCCGTTAAAGGATAATCAGCCAACATTTTTAACGCTGAAGTCCAAACATTGATACGGAAATTATTACTACTATCACCCCTCCAAGAAAATAAACTGGTAATTCTTAACCTTAAAGGCTCACTTACAATAGTACCAATGAAAACAAGTGCTATAAAAGAAGCAATAACAATCGGAATTAACCATTTACGCCAAAAAGGGCTTAGATATTCACTCCACCAAAACTTAAATCCTAAAAGAAAGATAACCCCCGTAGCAATTAAAGCCAACCAAGCACCACGACTGCCAGTAAAATAGACACAAGCGGTGTGCATAATTAAACTAAAACCAGCAAATACTTTTAAAGGGATAGTTTTCCAAATGATGATACCCACCACTGAAAAAGCCACCGCAGGAATTAAATAACCACCTAACAAATTAGGATTTCCTAAATAACTATAAACTCTAGTGGCATCTGCAAGGGGGGAAGTGGGATCAGTCCATGTAGCAAGTGGCTTTACACCTATAAATTTTTGACGAACACCATAGGCGCTCACAATTAGGGATACTAATAAATAAACTCCTGTCACCCAAGAGAGTAGTTTAGGATGGCGAAAAATACGACTACCTAAAGCAAAAAAGAGTAAGTATAAGGTGAATTTGAATAACCCTGATAATGCCTCCATTTTAAGAGGAGAAAAAGCCGTTGCCACAACAGAGATTAACCAATAGGCAAAAATCCATAAATGAATAGGGGTAATTTGATTTTGTTTGACTTCAGCAAGGGTTAATAATGCCCAAAATCCACTACTTGCCATTAAAATAATCCCCACTAAAGTATTATTAGTAAAGGGTGCGCTAACAATAACTAAACAAATTAAAACAGTGGCTATGACATCAGAATAGTTAAGTAAATAACTTCCAGACTCCCAAGGGGAAACTATGCCAATAATTTTGCCTAATAAGCTACTTTTGCGCCAATTTAATAAGGGTGATTTTTCTTCTTCTACGGTTGTATAATTCATAGTTGAGATAAATAATTTGGTTCTTCTACTTTACCTGAGTTCGATATAAAATTATCGGTGAAGGTAAGACGCTTGATAATGGGGTGTTATAATAACTCCAAAACTATTACCTATTACCTATTATTGTGTTATCCATAATTCAAAATCATCGGCACTTAAAGGCTTTGTAAATAGGTATCCTTGCCCATAATTACATTTTAATTTACTGAGGATTTTTCTCTGTTTTTCTGTTTCAATACCTTCGCAAACTACTTCTAAATCAAGATTATGGCAAAGGGTGATAATTCCTTGTAAGAATTTTACGTCTTTAGGATTGTTATTTAAAGGCTTGACAAAGGCTTTATCTATTTTGATTTGATTAACAGGAAAATTTCTTAATCTTGCTAAGGATGAATAACCTGTGCCGAAGTCATCGATGGCAATTTTTACACCTAAATCTTGGATTTTTTTAAGGGTTTTTGTCACGGAATTAGGATGTTGAGAAATGATGGTTTCTGTGACTTCTATGCGCAAATTGGAGGGCGAAAGTTTTGTGTTTTCAAGGGTATAAAATATCTTCTCTAATAAATCTAAAGTTTCAAATTGTTTTCCAGCCACGTTGACGTTAATGGTAATATTGTCATCTAAAATTCCCTTTTCTTGCCACTGGCGTAATTGATGACAAGCCGTATTTAATACCCAATTACCTAATTCTACGATTAATGTACTTTCTTCTGCTAAGGGTAAAAATTTAGAGGGGGGTAAAAAACCTAATTCATCATGATTCCACCTCACCAATGATTCTAAACTGTATAATTTTCCAGTGTTTAAGTCCACAATCGGTTGATAATATAATGTTAGTTTATCCTCCTCGATCGCACTTTTTAACTCATTTTCTAATTTTAACTTAAATAAAGAAAGAAGTCCCACACTGTATTTTTCGGTCAAAAAACTCTTACAAAATCAGTGTGGGATGAATGTTTCGACTACGCTCAACACAAGTTTCGATCAACATAATAGAGTCCGATTAGGACATTTTCCCAAAATCAAAATCTTTGTGCTAAGATAAAAAAAGTTTATCACAATGACTCGTTATCAGTAGAATGCACAAAGCTATAAAAGTCAGATTATATCCCACAAGTGAACAAGCCCAAAAACTTAGTCAAGTCATGGGTTGTGCTAGATGGTGGTATAATTATGCCCTAAATTTGTGCAATCAAACATATAAAACTACTGGCAAGGGGTTAACCCAAATCGCACTCAATAAATATTTGCCTTTACTCAAAAAAGAAGAAGATACGGCTTGGTTGGGAGAATGTTATTCGCAAGTATTACAATCTGCGACTCTTAATCTGACTAAAGCGTTCAGAAATTTCTTTGAGGGGAGAGCAAAATATCCAAGGTTCAAATCTTATCACGGAAAGCAATCTTGTCAGTATCCCCAAAGTGTCAAGATAGTAGATGGTTGTTTGAAAATCCCCCAATTAGGATTAGTTAAGGCATCTATTCATCGGATATTTGAAGGGGAAATTAAGACTGTTACTGTTAGCAAAACCCCTACAGGCAAATACTTTGCGTCAATTCTTTTTGAAACTGAGCAAGATTTTCCCGAAGTAACTATTACAGGTAAAGTCTGTGGGATTGACTTGGGAATTAAGGATTTTGCTATCGTTAATGATGGTAAGAAAACTAGCAAATATGCAAACCCTAGACAAATAAAGAAACATGAAAAAAACTTAGCCCGAAAACAACAAAAGTTAGCTCGTCAGAAAAAAGGTTCTAAAAATAGAGAAAAAGCACGAAAGCTAGTAGCTAAGGTACACGAACGCACAAGCAATGCCCGTCACGACTTTTTACATAAACTTTCCAGAAAAATTGTCAATAACAATCAGGTAGTAGTCGTGGAGAAACTCAATATCAAGGGTATGGTTCGTAATCACTGTTTAGCAAAAGCTATATCTGATGTGGGTTGGGGAACTTTTATCAACTTCTTAGACTATAAACTCAAAGAAAAAGGTGGTTTATTAGTCGAGATCGATCGATGGTTTCCCAGTTCTAAAACTTGTTCTAATTGTCTGTATCAAATGTCAGAAATGCCATTGGATGTAAGAGAGTGGACTTGTCCTAGTTGTGGTACTCACCACGATCGAGATGAGAACGCTAGTAAAAATATTAGAGAGGAAGGCATCAGAATTATACAAACGGATGGAATAGCCGTTTCTGCATCTGGAGGCACTGTAAGACCAAAAGGCGGACG
>NZ_JBLZFY010000174.1:0-5206 GCF_050753365.1 Geminocystis sp. CENA526 | reverse complement strand
GTATTACGGAAACGATTAAAGGCGACTAAATCATCATTTTCTGTCTGGGAAACATAAAAAGCCAATCCCTCCTCTACAAAGTTATTACTATAGTTAGTTAATACAGATTCTTTTTCTTCCGCACCAACGTATAAATAAGCACCTTGAGTGTCAAGACTACGGAAACGATACATGGCAGTATCAAGGATAATTTCGGGTGCTTCTCCATCGGCAAAAAATCCCCGTTTGAAGACAATACTATTTTCGCTACCATCAATATCATAGTTACTACCATCTTGAAGATTTAATATCACTCCATCGTTTTTACCATCTCCATCATCATCAAAGAATTGAGCGCCCGAAAAAGGCTCATATTGTTGTGTTTCATTATTGAAGATATAGTAATTATTAAACTCTTTACTACCTTCAAAATAAAGTTGAACTTGAGCTTCACCATCCGTAGCAGTGACACGAAATTCTAATTCACCCCCCATGACGCTATTGGGTTGCTCTCCGATGATATGATTCCAATTACGAATTTGTCCATTAGTGGAATCGATATAGAGGTTAAATTCATCGCTCAATGGAGTATCACTTTCTTTTTCAAGAGTGACGAGTAAGCCTAAATCCCTTGTACCCGTATAAACATCATCTAAAATTAAAGGTACAGAAACGGTTTTAGTAGTTTCTCCCGGTTTAAAGACTGCCCTTCCTAAAACAGAATTATAGTCACTACCCGATTTTCCACGTCCATCTTGGGTGATATAATGCACTTGCACATATTTATCTAAATCTCCCGTGCGTTGGATGGTAAATTCTACTTCTCCATCGGCTTCGTTAGCTGTGGGATTAGAAACGGAGATGCGAGTGGGTGCGTTGGGATTACTAGCAGTAGCACTAAAGAAAGAACTTGCAAAACTTTGAGCTGTTTCGTTACCAGATTCATCAAAACTATAAGATGTCATGGTTTCTGCACTCACAGAAGCGACTTCAGCAGTAGAGTTAGATGTTGGGGTATTCGTTGAGGGTGCATTTTGAGTAACATTAATCAAATTAGGGATTTCCGTCAACGTCGCTGTAAGAGAATCATTGCTCAAAAGTTCCTGTTGTTCGTTTAAACGACTAGGATTACTAATGTTAGGATTGTTAGGAGTGCCTGAGTTAAGGGTAGAAAGTATTTCCCCACTAGAGTTTTTAATGTATAAACCACCATCGGCGCCTAGTTGTAAATAAGTGCCAAAGCCACTTGTGCCAGTGTCCCAGATTGCATATTGTTCTCCGAAACTGTTACTAATAAAACTATTGGGGTTAGTAATAATTTGATTAGCTTGTTGTAAGATGACATTGGTATTCTCACTTTCAAAAGGATTTACCGAACCTTGATATAAGGTATTCAGGATCGTACGATCATCATTGTTCACTATATATAAACCACCATCTTCTGCTAAACTCAGAACGATTCCCTCTGCATCTTTCGTATTGGTTTTTGTTGACCAAACTGCATATTCATCTGAGCCAGGTTCATTTAAGGATTGAGGTTCACTATAAAGAACAAAATTACCATCAGTCTGCATGAGAGCCTGTACAGCAGGAGTAGTATTAGGGGATTGCCAAATCACTTCTCCATTGGGATTGAGTAAGAATAAAACACCTATAGGTACATCAATATTGTAAGTGAAATTAGTATTCTCATCGCTTAACCCTAACATATAAGCACTAATTACACCAGTCTTGGTGGTAGGTTGTACCTGATTATAAAGAACAAAATTACCATCGGTTTGCATCAGAGCCTGAACTGCACCTTTTACTTGTACTCCATTCTTTTCGGCTGTCCAAAGTTGCTCCCCTGATGAGGATTGTAAAACAAGGCTACCTTCTTCTGTTAGTACCAGTTGAGATGTTTCTGTTACCTCATCACCCGGAATACGATTAAGTAATACCGTTGCCCCCGAAGTATTGGAAGTATATCGATCGAACTTCTGATTATACTGATAGACTGTACCATTAAGACTAAAATCAGAACTTAAATTAAGAGTATCATGGGCATCCATTACCACCGTGATAGTATTTGTCGGTGATAATTGAGTAACGGTTAAAGAATTAAGGGTAAGGGTATTCGCTCCATAATTTTCGGTGACAAAAATCTCAAAATTGCGTAAACGACTACCGGGGGAAAGGGTGGTTAAATCCCAATCTTGCCCGTTATAACCCTCGAATCTTAAAACATCTGTACCTGCACCACCGTCTAAACGGCGGAAATAAGTATCATTGACGGTGACGAAATCATCCCCTAATCCTGCGTAAACTACGTCAATACCGCCATTAGTATAAATTTGATCATCTCCTTCACCACCGATGAAACTTTCCCCTGTTGCCGTGCCAATCATAACATCATCACCGATCGTACCTGTTTGGTTTACAGTGTTATTAAAGTCACTACCAAAAATAACGTAGGTAAGGTTATCATTATTCCCCGGTGCACCGATGATAAAGTCTTCAAACCCATCTCCATTAACATCAGCACCTCCACTAATGGAAATTCCTGCTAAAGATGAGGGTAAACCTTCAATGGCAAATCCTTGAGCTGAGGACTTATTACCCGTATTATTTTCGTTATTGGTTAAGTTTTGTAAGTCAATAGGTTCATTACTATCCGTACCAAAAACAACAAACGCACCGCCCTTATTGTTGTTATAATTAGGCACACTTAACAATATGTCATCAAAACCATCACCATTGATGTCACCAATAAAGGTAATTTCATTACCTAGGCTACTATAAGGGGATTGAGTTGGATCGCTATTAGCGGTAGCATCAGAAAAATTGCCAGTAAGTCCATTGATGACGATCGAATTAGAAGCATTTTGGTTCGTATCACCTAAGATAACCGATGTTTGACCACTCCACACAAAAGGACTTAATCCCGGGAAATCACCATTACCAGTTATGTCTAACGGGGTAGTACCGTTATTGAGTAAGAGGGAATTTGTCCAAGAGGAAGAACTATTATTATATTTTGTTAGATAAACATTTCTGTTATCTGTAACTATTTCGTTGACATCATACCAAGTAGCATAAACGTTTCCATTGAGAGTGGATAAAGTAATACTATTTTCTTCCGCTTCAATTTGTTTATTGCCTTGAACATACATCATCTCATCGCCACTTGACCAACTCGCACTAGAATTATTAGTGTTATAAGTCGTCATCCACGCATTATTATTACCATCTCTCAAGGCAAGATATAGTGTACCATTGAGAGCCGTCATGGACAAAGGATCATTATCCCCCGCATTGCTACCCATAATACTAATCAGAGAGATGTTATTGAGTTGAGTGTAAGTAGAATTATTAGTATCCCAATAACCATAATAAAGATCATTATCATGTGTCCAAGCAATGTAAATATTAGAGTCGATGGCAGCACTGACGACATCATTACCATTGGTATTAGTGATGGCATTAGTTAAACTATCTTCTTCCGTACTCGAATCTACAGATTGCCAAGAGTTACTACTAGAATTATAGATGGAAATATAGGGATTATTAGAATTCCAACCAGCAACAATCATGTATAAGTTACCATTAGCTGTCACTAACTGAGGTTTTGCGTAATCATATTCAGTACCAAATTGATTTTCTCCATCTTGGCTAATATTTGAGCCTGACAGCCAAAAAACATAATCCTCTGAGTGGGCAAAAAACCAATTATTCTCATAACTAGCTAATCCCATTATTTCGTCAGACGTGCTATAGGTGTGAGTGGTTGTCTGAACATCTAAAGTGACAGATGTGTCGTTATTCCAATCAATGGCAAGATGGTTAAAGTAAGCGAAACTAATTTGACTATCGCTAGTTTCCACAACGATTAAACCCACTGGTTGAGCCGTGCTAAACATCATATCAGGGATACCGTCACCATTAAAATCTCCTGCTTGATTAACGACTTTTCCTGTATTTGTGCCATAGAAAGGTGCATCGGAAGGGTTTAAAAATCCTTGAGTGCTAACGGTTTTGTTTGAGTTGCCATAAGAAATTTCTAAGTTATTGAATCCATTGGCATAGCCAATACTGGTAGAAGTTTCTGCACTACTAGATTGATAACTAAAATCACTGTAACCGTCACCATTTATATCTCCTGTCGGTTTATAAACTCCTGAACCAACATCGACAGAAGATGATAAATTACCTTGGGCGTTACCAAAATAAATAAATGTCTCATAGTTAGTGGCAGTTAACATTACGTCATCATAACCATCACCGTTATAATCCCCTAGGGCAAACCCATTGGTAATACCAGTTTTTAGAACATTACTAAGTTCGATCGAACTGCCGAGGGTGGGTAAATTAGAAGAACCTAACTGTACATAGAAGTTATTATCATCATCAATTACCCCCAAATCTTGTAAACCATCGCCGTTAATATCACCTAACGCTAAAAACTGATTGATAGCTTGATTTGATACGGTAATAATTATATCATCGCTACCCACTGAGGCATCCACTAGATTAGTGGTACTATTGCCAAAAATCAACACCCCTGCTGAGTAACTACCACCAGAAAGCACATCAGCAAAACCATCACCATTGACATCCCCCAACATCACCACGTTATTACCATTACCCGTAAAACGTTTTAATTCTGGTGGATTATTAATAAAAGTATTAAAACTGGAGGTAATTTGATTAGCTTCTTGTAAAGTAGTGTTATTAGTAGTAGCACTAGCTGAACCTTCATTTAAGGTTGCCAGAATCGAACCGCTATTGCTGACAATATATAAACCACCATCGATCGCTAAACTGAGATAAGCTCCCCCAGTAGTATTAGTATTAGTAGCCCATACAGCAAATTCCGCCGAACCCGGTTGATTAACTGGTTGAGATTGGCTATAGAGAACAAAGTTACCATCAGTTTGCATCAGAGCTTGTACCGCAGGGGTAGTATTATCTGATAGCCAAATAACTTCTCCATTAGGATTCAGCAGGAATAAAACACCCACAGGGATATTAATATTGTATGTGGAATTTGTGTTAGAATTACTTAAACCTAAAGTATAGCCACTAATGCTATAAAGATCACCGTCAATAACAAAACCATTATCACCAGAAATATTAGCTAGTTTGATACTACCATCGTCCGCTAACCAAGGATGACCATAGATAGTATATAACTGTCCAGCGTTAGGCGCACTAATCATTAAATCGTCCACGCCATCCCCATTGACAT
>NZ_JBLZFY010000173.1:0-5339 GCF_050753365.1 Geminocystis sp. CENA526 | reverse complement strand
GGGATTTGTGGTTAGGAGGTGATGACATTGATGATAAATTAGCAGAGTTAGTTAAGCAAAAAGTTGCAAAAGAGGAAAATTTAGACAGTATTGATAGCTTAATCGATAATATGCCCTATTATCAGCGAGTGCGATTTAAAGCTGAGTTAAAAATGGAATCAGAGAGAGCAAAAATTGATTTGAGTAGTAAAACCGAAGCAAAAATTAATCTTCCAACACCATTAATTGATGAGTTTGGTATGGCAATTACTGTTAATGTCACCATAACTAGAAGTGAGTTTGAAGCGATTATATTGCCCTTAATTAAGCGTACTATTGAAATTTGTCGGGATGCCATCAAATATTCTGACGAGTCTGATATTCAAATTGATGTTATTTTGTTAGTGGGTGGTTCAAGTCAGATACCATTAGTACAAGAGGAAGTCAAAAAGGCTTTTGGTAGTGGTAACGTAGTGTTACATCCAAGCCCTATGTATGGAGTGGCGGAAGGTGCAGGTATTGTGTCGGCAGGAGTGACAGAAATTACTGGCACGGTATCCCGTGATTATTGTATCGAATTAGTGGACGAGCCTCCTTTTGACTTAATTAAGCGAGGAGATATATTACCTATTCTAAAAAGTCATACCTTTAAAACGGAAGCAGATGGGCAGGAATTAATTCATTTTAAGTTTTTTAGCCCAGATAAAGTAAGAGAAGGGATTGATTCGATCAAAAATGATGAGCGTATTGGAGATATGTGGTTAGCTTTAGATAAACCATACCCCAAAGGCACGGAGGTAAATGTAACAGTGGAGTTAGATGAGCAAAATTCGGCTTTAACCATGACTGCCAATCTGAAAAATAATCCTTCTATTCGGGTTAGTGGTAGTTTTTCTCGTGGTAAGAAAGACGAACAAATTAATCAAAAAGTAGAAGGATTAATCACACAACTCAATGAAAATGGTACTTTAACAGAGTATGGTGTGGAATATGTTAATGAATTAGCAGGGGAAATTGTCAGGGCATCTAATCAAATTGGCGCAACTACTGGGCAATTACAGGGCGATCGTATTTTAGTAGCTGAAGAAAAACTCAAAGACTTACAGAAATTAGCATCCCAAGACTATACTTCGGTAGAGCAATATTTAGGAGACTTTGAATTTCTTCTCGAATATTGTAGTAACTATCTTCATGAAGATCAAGTTACTCGTTTAAAAATGTTAGTAAGTCGCATGACACAAGCTATTAACAAGAGCGATTTTTCTGCTATGGGAAAATTAGCGGAAGAAGGTAAACAAGAATATGATAATCTCCCAGATTTTGTACGAAGCATTGATTTAATTGCTTACGGAGTGAGAAGGGCAAATCGTATTGCACCTGCCCACGGTAAGGTATTAGACAACAAATTTATGAATCTTTTAGAAGCCTTAAAACGAGGGGATTCAGCTAGTATCGATCGAATTTTACCAGATTTATGGCAAGAAGTACGAGAGTATATCGATAAGGATTTACCTACTGGCACAGTTGCCACTGGCTTAACCCGTTAACCAACGATAAAAATGTTGGGTTGCACGTTGTTTAACCCAACTTACTATTTATTAAACACTGTAGGGCGATGCACACCCCACCAAAACTGATTGTCATTGCGAGGCACGAAGCAATCTCTTACCAAATACATTGTTATTTTAAACAAAAATTGGAACAAAAATTATGGATTTAGACAAAAAAGAAAACCCTGAAAAAACTGATAATTCAGAAAAAGAAACAAAAAAACGTTATAACTTTGGCTTTTTTGGTTGTCTGATAGATATTTGTTGTCAAATAGTTGGAGGTATTTTAAATTTTATTGGTAATTTATCTCAATTTTTTGGAGCTTAAATTAGTAGTATTTATTCACAATATTAGTTATCTGGTGGGGTGTGCATCGCCCTACACAATCAAAAATATCCCGACAAAATAAAAAATAAAGGAGTTTTTATGACAGAAAAATTAACCTGCCCTGTGTGCGATCGAACTGAAATTGAAACAAATATTTGTCCTAATTGTGAGGCAGATTTATCAACAATTCGGATGTTAAAACAGTTGCCAATTTTAGAAAATAAATCTAGTAATAAAAAATGGCTTATTTCTTTATTATTAATTTTATTATTTATTGGTATTTTAGTGGGCAGTTATAGCGGTTATTTAATTGCTAAAAACAACTATTCTGCTAGTTTAGAAGCCCTGCAAAAACAAGCAAATCAAGAGGTTAGTAATGTTGATAATGTAGAAGAAACAAAACCAAAATTAAACTGGTGTGGTGGTTTTAATTATCGGATTAAATCAGGAGATTCTCTTTATATGTTAGCGTTACGTTTTTATGGAGACGGCACGGCATGGCATTTAATTACGGAAGCAAATCCGAATATCACTTCACCCCAAAATTTAGAAATTGGGCAAATAATCTTAATTCCTAATTTGACAGAATTTTGTCAATAATTTTTTAGATTAGTTTATTTTAAGAGGTACAAAAAATGAGTATATTTGATGTATTCGATAAAACGAAAACAATTTTTGAAAATAGTGAAATTAGTCAAACAAAATTTATTAAGGCTAAAAATAAAGCTCAACTAAAGAAACTAAAAGAAGCTATCAAAATAGCAGAAGAAATTAAAAATTTGTGGAAAAAGAATCCTTCATGGCGTGAACAATTAGTGAGAGATTTTACCATAAAAAATTTGTTAGCTGAAGTTGATAAGCAATTAAAAACATGGAAAATGCAGTTACAAAGAGCGGAATATTTAGCTAGTCAAGGAAAAGCAGTTATGGAATTAGATAAAAACGATCCTTTTGACTGTACAATTATTACTCAAGCTCTTGATTTTTTTACTAAGTCTAATCAACTTTGTTATGAAACTGAATATGTAGTTAAAGAGCAAATTTTAAAAGATAAAATTGATAGTAGAAATAGATTTCAGTCTCTTTATAATGAAGGAAAAAATCAAAAAGAAAAAGGATATTATCAGCAAGGTTTATCTTATTTTTTACAAGCAGAAAAAATTTATAAATCTGTAACTTTAAGTGCAGAGATAAGGGAATGTGAAAATTTCATGAAACTGCAAAAAGAATATGATAAAACTCTCATTGACGTAAAAAGTTTAGCTCAACAGGGAGAGTTTATTAAAGCTCAAAATCAATTACAGTTAATGTTGACAAAATTTAGCCGTAAAGATGGAGAAGAATTAAAGCAAAAATTAGACAGTATTATTAATGCCAAAAGTGAGTATCGACAAGGGCTATTAGCAGAAAAAATTGATAACTTGAGTCTAGCCAAAAAACAATATCAATTGGCATTATCACATCTACCTAGTTTAGACTCTGCTAATTATCGTTTAGCTATCATTTATATCAAACAAAATAACTATTCTTCAGCCTTATCTTGTTTAGAAAAATTGACAGGAGAAAATGTTAATTATTTACGAGGATTTTGTTATCTACAAAAAAATGATTGGGAAAAAGTAATCAAAGAATGGAGACAAATTCATCATCCTTTAGTCAATCAACAAAAAGAAGATTTAAAAACTTTGATTCAAAGAAATCGTTTACAAATTATTCAGCATATTGAAAATTTAGTTAGGGAAGAAAAGTATGAAGAAGCCAAAAATTCTTGTGAAAATTTTATGCAAAAGTATGGTTATCATGCCAATATTGATGCTAATTTAAACAGACATATTCAACCAGCTTTACAACGTCAATTATGGCAGTCTTTGGATTTAAGAAAAATTATTAATCAACTAGAAAAAGAATTTAAACAGAATCCAACAATTACTAATTTACATAATATCTCGATCGCACTTTACTATCAAGCTCAAATAGATGAGAATTATCTGGAAAAATGGATAGCAGTATGGGCGACTGGATTAGTAAATATTCAACAAAATCCGATTTTACAAAATATAGCTTGGTTAGGAAGTAATCAAATTGACTATGAAAAAACGAAACAGGAGTTAATCAAAATCGTAGAAAATGCCATTGATAAATATAAAGACAGTAACTTAAATAAATATTATCAATTAAGGGATATTTTCCGTAGAGAAATGTTAGCTATAGAGTTAATGGGAAATCCTCCTAATACTGGAGTTAAAATTCAAGAAATATTCATCACTCCTGCTTTTTATCAACAGCATAAATCCCAACTGAAAAATATTACCTTAACTAAAAATAACTTAGGAATGTTATTTACAGATTGGGGTTTAGCAGTGTCAGCGTGTTTAAAAAATGACGTAAAAAGAGGCATAAAAATTAAACCAAATTTAACCCCATCTTCTGACTTAGAAAAATTAGCTTATAGTCTAATTAACTATTATGAAGGTTGTTATCATTTACAAAATAACTCATGGAAAAAAGCAAAAACTTGCTTACAAAAAGCCCAAATTGAAATTAAAAAGAATCAAGATTGGATTCAAGAAATTAACCGATTATGTGAAAAACAAAGAGAAAAAATTGAAGACTTTAATGAACATTTACAATTTGCTCAATTTTGGTATAATTTATTAAAATCTAGTCCATCTGCTAGTTATTTAGCTGAGTATAAAGCAAGAGATATTTCTCAACAAATAGGGGATGAAAAAATCACTCTGTCTCAAGCAATGAATAAACTAAAAGAAGTCAAAAAAATTGATTATAATAATGCTTTAGTGATTGATTTAATGAGCAGAATAGAATATGATTTAGAGGCTGAAGAAATTTCTAATTTAATGAAGCAAGATAGGTTTGAAGAAGTGGTAAGAAAATTAAAATATTCGTCTAATGACGAACTTAAATATAGAGTAGCATCTATGTTTATTGAAGCGGTAATTAAAGGGATAAATAACAGTTATTTAACGTATCAAGATAAACAAGCCTTAAGAGATATTGCTTCTTGGGCGTATCAAATTTGTCCTTATGAATCAGATTTTTTGCCCATTTATCATGCTATTGGAATTATTTAATGAGGAGGTTTAATTATGGGAAATATTGTTGGTATTCATTTTGGTTTAAATAACTGTATAGCGGCGTTTAAATTTGCAGAAACTCAAGTGGTGGAAGGAAAAGACGGCGCATTAGTTCGATCTGTGGTTGCCTTTCGTGATAATAATTTTATCGTAGGTAACGAAGCCTATAATGGATTATTACAAGAACCTGAAAATGTGATCATTGGTATCAGAAATTTATTAGGGCGTGGTTTTGGGGATGAAGTAGTGCAACAACAGCTAAAAAACTTTGGTTATAAAATCACCCAATCTAGTCAAGGTACAGAAAATAGTATCTCGGTATGGTTAGGAGGAAAAGAATATCAACCCGAAGACATTAGCGCAGAGATTTTAAAACAAGTAGTAAAA
>NZ_JBLZFY010000172.1:0-5351 GCF_050753365.1 Geminocystis sp. CENA526 | reverse complement strand
TCTTTTTGCTACGGATTATAATGTTATCTTCTTTTTATCAGAAATTTGATGCTTTGTTGGGTTTCGTTACCTCAACCCAACCTACTGGTTATCATGTCACAAAAAATCCTGATAACTATAGCTTAGTAACTATGGGGGTGAAGAGACTTGAACTCTTACGATCGATTAAGATCAACGGATTTTAAGTCCGTAGCGTCTACCATTCCGCCACACCCCCGTCAAGCAATTTGCTTTTCGGTGTTTTGCTCACATTTATTTATTATAGCTAACCTCAGAAAAAAAAGCAAGGAAAAAAAAGATAATCAGAGCAAACCTTAATCAAAATTCCACATCACGGGGTTATCGTCTAAATCTTGGGTGACTTGATAGCCAATATCGCTAATTTTGATGACATCTTCCTGTGTGAGATTAACTTCTATGGCTTTGGCGTTGCCTTTGACTTGATTTTCATTTCTAGCACCGACAATGGCGTTAGTTTGGGGTTGGCGAATTAACCATGCGATCGATAACTGTGCTAGAGTGCAGTCATATTTTTCTGCTATGGGTTGCAGTTGAGTTAAAGCGGTTTGCACTTTTTCCCAATGGGAGGGTTGAAATAAGCGGTTATTTTTGCGATGATCACCTTCAGCAAATGTGGGATTAGTACCGAATTTTCCTGTTAAAATGCCTTGAGCTAGGGAAGAGTAAGCTAATATGGAAATGTTTTTTTCCATGCAATAGGGTTGAATATTCTTTTCTACTCCACGCCAAAACAAAGAATAAGGGGGCTGAATACTTACGATTTCTCCATATTCTAAGGCTTCGGCTAACTGTTCACGAGAAAAGTTTGATACTCCGATCGATCTGATTTTACCCTGTTGTTTCAAATCATTCAAGGCGCTCATGGTTTCTTCTATGGGTACTATATCACTATTCCAACTACCCGAAGGCCAGTGAATCTGGTATAAATCTATATAATCTGTCTGTAAATTTGTCAGGGAATTATGACAAGCGGTGATGACATCATCGTATTTAAGATGATTTGCGAATACTTTTGTGGCATAAATAACTTTGTCTCTAACATCCTTTAAGGCTTCCCCGACAATTTTTTCTGAATGCCCCTCGCCATATACCTCAGCCGTATCGATCGTGGTAATACCAGATTCAACAGCCTGACGAATCGCCTTAATACTTTCAGCGTCTTCAATGCCTACCCACATTCTTTTTCCCGTTTGCCATGTACCCATAATAATTGGGGTAATATAAATATCAGAGTTGCCTAGTTGTCTTTTTTCCATAGTGAATAATAAATAGTTTTTAATTCTGCATTTTTAATTCTTCAAGATTTTTCACAAATAATTTTCGTTTTCCAAAAATTTAGCTAGAATGTTTGTGCAATAAATCAAAATCATGACTAAATTATGACAGAAGATATTAACAAACTCAAAAAAATGATTGAAAATGCTTTAGCCGATGGGCGACTATCCCGTGCTGAAAGTGAGATGATAAAGAGGGCTATTTATGAAGATAATGTTGTTACCCCTGAAGAAGCACAACTTTGGCGAGAATTACAGCAAAAAGTTACAGATGGAGAAGTGATATTAGAAGGATGAAGAATGGAAAATTAAGAATGCAGAATTTCGATCGAACTTCCTCAAATATGAAAGAATAACTATCGTGAGTTAAAATTAGTGGAATAATATTTAACCTCTAATTATCTTCTTAATCACTGTGACAGAATCATCAAATTTACAACAGACTCCTCTTCATTCTTTATCTTGTAAAAGCAAGGCTAAATTTACCGACTTTGCAGGGTGGGAAATGGCTTTACAATATAGTGGATTAAAAAAAGAACATCAAGCCGTGAGAGAATCAGTGGGAATGTTTGATATTTCTCACATGGGGAAATTTTCGTTATCAGGAAAAAACCTTCGATCGAACTTAAACTATCTTGTACCATCAGACTTAACCACTTTAGAGAAGGGAAAAGCCCAATATACAGTATTATTAAACCATAAAGGGGGCATTATTGACGACATTATTTTCTACTATCAAGGAAAAAATGAAGATAATATCGAATCGGGAACTTTAATAGTAAATGCCTCCACTACAGCAAAAGATTGGGCATGGTTAAAGCAAAATTTACAAAATCATGATGTTGAATTAAAAGACAACTCTCAGGAATTAGCCTTAATTGCTTTACAAGGAAAACAGGCGCTAGAATATCTCAATCCTTTTGTCAAAGAAGACTTAAGCAACCTTCCCAGTTTTGGACATCTCACCACAGATATAGACGAGGAAAAAGTTTTTATCGCGCGTACTGGTTATACAGGAGAGGATGGTTTTGAAATAATGACTCCCCCTTCCGTTGCCCAAAAATTATGGCAACATTTTGTTAATAATAACGTTACTCCCTGCGGTTTAGGATGTCGTGATACCCTACGTTTAGAAGCCAGTATGGGTTTATATGGGCAAGACATGAATGAAGAAATAACCCCCCTCGAAGCAGGTTTAGGGTGGGTAGTTAATTTTAATCATGACTTCATCGGTAAGGAAATTTTAGTTACCCAAAAACAAGAAAAAGTCAGAAAACGTCTAGTTGCCATGGAAATGGAAGGCAAATATATTGCCCGTCACGACTATCCCATTTTGGTAGATAATCAAATCATCGGCAAAATTACCAGTGGTACACTATCTCCTACCTTAAATAAAGCGATCGCACTAGGTTATGTACCCTATAATTATAGTAAAATTGGGCAAAAATTGATGGTAGAAATTAGAGAGAAATTATATCCTGCTGTCATTGTAAAAAAACCCTTTTATAAACGAGACAAATAACTGTTAATTATAAAATTGTAGGTTGAGTTAGCGAAGCGTAACCCAAAAAAAAATAGGCAATTCTTGATTACATTAATCTGCTACTATTTAGGGTTTGATAAAAAAGTATATCCATTATAAAAACAGGAATAAATACTAAACAATAAAGGTTTAATTATTAATTATAAAATTAAGATAAAAAAGATGAGTGAAATTTGGCAAAAACCAGAAATTATTAATTGGACACAAATTATTTTAGATAGTTATTATCAACTATTAGGAAAAGAATTAATCGACAGAAATGGGGATGAATTAACTCAAGCAAAAAATTTATTTTATGCTGATAAAGTAGTTTATTCCCATGATACCCAACGTGATCCAATTTATAATTATAGTAATGAAAAAGGTTTAAAATTATGGGAAATAGATTGGAAAACTTTAACGAAAACTCCCTCTCGCACAACTACTCAACCTTTATTAAGAGAAGAAAGACAAAAATTATTAGAAGAAACTATTACTAAGGGTTATATGACTAATTATCAAGGTATCAGAATTTCTAGCACAGGAAAAAAATATCTAATTAAAGATATAACTGTGTGGAATTTACAAGATAAAAATGGCGAATTTTGTGGACAATCTGCCACTTTTTCTCAATGGGAAAATATATCAGAATTAACAATTAACAATTAACAATTAACAATTAACAATTAACAATTAACAATTAACAATTATTCACTATCCTTATCAAAAGACTGTTTAAGTAACCCCTAAATAAGAAACTTATGAGTGAAAGAGTCCAAAAAATTTTACGAGAATGGGGTGTTGCATCCCGTAGAGAAGCAGAAACGATGATTTCTCAGGGGAGAGTTAAGGTTAATGGGGTTAGTATTCAACTCGGAGATAAAGCTGATCCTTCTCAGGATTCGATCGAAATTGATGGTAAAATATTCAATAAAAATTTTCGCCCTTCTTTAGTGTATCTTTTACTCCATAAGCCTAAAGATTACATTTGTACTTGTGATGATCCCCAAGGAAGAAAAACGGTGATGGATTTATTACCTCCTGAGTTAGCACAAGGGAAGGGTTTACATCCCGTAGGGAGGCTCGATCGAAATTCTACGGGAGCGTTATTATTAACCAATGATGGAGAATTAACTCTAAACTTAACTCATCCTCGCTATCATTTAGAAAAAATCTATGTTGTCACGGTAAAGGGTAATATTCCCAATAAAATTATACAACAATGGTCGGAAGGATTTATGTGGGAAGGAAAACAAACTCTCCCCGCAGAAATTACCGTCATTCAAAGACATAATAATCAGACTAAAATGGAAATAGTACTTCGTGAAGGGCGTAATCGTCAAATTCGTAAAATTGCGGAGTTTTTTGGTTATCCTGTTATCAGTTTACATCGAAAAGCGATCGGTTTCTTAAAAATTGGTTCTTTATCCTCTGGAAAATATCGTCATTTAACGAAAGAAGAAATCACCATGTTAAAAGAATTAATAATTAAGAGTTAAAAATTACTCAATAATTTAAGATGATTTAATAAATTTTAATTTCTGCCTAATTATTCTTGATTTCTATATATAAATTTGTTCATTATTACTTTATTTTTTATACATATTGTTTATTAATTTTATAAACTTTAGCAACTTTTTGATATATTTGTTATTATGAATTTTTTTAAAAAATCTCCTGTTGAAACCATTGATTATAACCAAATTCGACAAGAAGAATTAAATAATATTGCTACCTTAATTAGAGATAAACTTGAAGAATTAGATTTCGATCGAACTATCATCTCAAATCAATTACATATTCCTGTAAGTATATTAAAAGCGATTGAAAATGCAGATTTATCTCATTTACCTGAGCCTGTTTTTACCAAGCAGTTAATCAAAAAATATGCTGATTATCTTAAATTAAATGGAACGAAATTAACTGTCAATTTTCCCGTAGAATTAAATCCTAAACCAAATCACAAGCAACATCATTTTAGAACATCAAATTTTAGACTTAATCTCAATATAAAGCCCAAACATTTATATATTTTTTATTTTTTAATCTTATTATTTTCTATTAGAAGTTTAAGTGCTATTTTAGAATCATCGATTTTTACTCAAACAAAAATCCCCCAAAAAGAAGTGATTGAAACTAACACGAATCCTCCTCCTCCTCCTCCGGCGAATAACAATCCCGAAGTAATTCCTATTGTGGAGAAAAAAGAAGAAAAACCCCCCACTCCTGATGAATTAAGTCTTAAAGTTACTCTCAAAGATGACTGTTGGGTAAGAGTCACGGTGGATGGAAAACCAACTTTTGAGGGTATCCTCACCAAAGGCACAGAAAAAGAATGGGTAGGGAAACAAAAAATTACTATCCGCGCTGGAAATGCTGGTGGTTTAATGGTAAGCGTTAACGGTGAAAAACCTCAAGAATTTGGTAAAGCTGGTCAAGTACAAGAAAATACTTTTGAATTACCAACTCGATCGTAAGCTAACCTGAGTTCGATATAAAATGATGAAGATAAGAGGGGGAGGAGGGGGGAGACT
>NZ_JBLZFY010000171.1:0-5476 GCF_050753365.1 Geminocystis sp. CENA526 | reverse complement strand
AAATCTTCATTAAATTTAGTAAATAGCTATCAAAAATCAATTTATGATAATTTTTAATCAAATCTTCTAATGATTCGAGCGATTTAGTCTAAATCTTATCTCGAACTGAGGTACTGTTATATCGAACTCAGGTATGTAGAGTGGGCATTGCCCACCATAATCACAGGAATTTTTATGGAGTCATATTTCTATATCGAACTCAGGTTATAATCGAAGATTGTGAATAAATTAAGATAAGCAAATTTTTATGACTAATATTTATACAGTAGAAATTATTGATAACGGTAAAACCTATACTTTACAAGTACCTGAAGATGAAAAAATATTAGATGTTGCTTATAGGGAAAATGTCAATATCCCTAATTCTTGCAATGCTGGTGTTTGCACTACCTGTGCAGGTAAAATTATTTCTGGAGAAGTTGAGCAAAGTGAAGGTATGGGATTATCTCCTGAGTTACAAGCAGAAGGCTACGCTTTATTATGTGTGTCTTATCCTCGCTCTAATTTGAAAGTAGAAACAGGCAAAGAAGATGAGGTGTACGATCGACAATTTGGTAGAGTAAGCTAGAGAATTTAGAATGAAGAATTGAGAATGTAGAATTAATAACTACCTGAAATATTACTCATTTTTATTCGTTTAATAATTGCAACAAATGTTATCATTTTTCTAATAAAGAGAATTTTGAACATTGGAGTATAAGATCATGGATTTTGATTGGAGATTATTAGTTGTTTTATTGCCTTTAGGAGTTGCTGGAGGTTGGGCAGTGTACAATATTGGTACATTAGCTATTAGTCAAGCTCAAAAATTCTTGAATAAGCAAAGTTAATTTGATAATGACATCATTTTAACGGAAGATCGTTATGCCGTGTAATCAATTACACGGTTAGTTTTTTCTTGATACTTAATGAGATTGCTTCGTTACCTCGCAATGACAGTTTTGACAGATTACTTCGTCACCTCGTCTTGATAATATATAGAATTTAGAATGAATAAATGATGAGCAATAGAGAAAAAACTATAATTCAACAAGAAACGATCGTAGCCATCGCCTCGGCGGTTGTACCAAATCAGGGTAGTATTGGTATTGTCAGATTAAGCGGTGTCACTGCCTTAGAGATTACCCAAAAAATTTTTATACCCCAAGGTAAGCCGTCATGGAAATCCCATCAAATCCTTTACGGTTATATTCAACACCCTGAGACTCAACAAATTATTGATGAAGTTTTAGTTTTGTTAATGTTATCACCTCGATCGTACACTAGAGAGGATGTCATTGAGATTCATTGTCATGGGGGAATTATTCCTGTACAGCAAATATTAGAGTTAAGTTTGGAATGCGGTGCAAGACTTGCCAATGCAGGGGAGTTTACTTTAAGAGCCTTTTTAAATGGTAGAATCGACTTGACTCAAGCTGAAAGTATCGCTGAAATTGTCGGGGCAAAATCTCCTCAAGCCTCCCATGTTGCTTTATCGGGATTACGGGGAAAACTGGCGCAACCTATTCGAGAAATGCGCTCTAGTTTACTCGATATTTTGGCGGAAGTGGAGGCAAGAATTGACTTTGAAGACGATTTGCCTCCCCTCGATGAAGCTCAAATTAGAGAGGATTTAGAAGTCAGTTTATCTCAAGTTAAACAGATTTTAGCCACAAAAGATCAAGGGGAATTGTTGCGTAGTGGCGTAAAAGTTGCGATCGTAGGTCGTCCAAATGTAGGCAAATCAAGCCTTTTGAACGCTTGGAGTAAAACCGATCGAGCCATTGTCACCGATTTACCCGGTACAACCCGTGATGTGGTAGAATCTCAGTTAGTGGTGCAAGGTATTCCCATTCAAGTTTTAGACACCGCAGGAATCAGGGAAACCGAAGACACCGTCGAAAAAATTGGGGTTGCTCGATCGTTACAAGCTATATCCCAAGCGGATTTAATCCTCTTTACCATTGATGCTAGTGTAGGATGGACTGAGGAAGATGAGGAAATTTATCGACAAATCAAAGACTTAAATCTGATCCTCGTCATCAATAAAACCGATATAGCACCATTAGAAGGGGTCAAATATCCCTCAGAAATCACCCAAATAGTCCCCACCGCAGTGGCACTAAATCAAGGCATATCCGCCCTAGAAAACGCTATTATCAGTTCGATCGAAAAAGGAAAAACTACAGCCAGTGACTTAGACATTGCCATAAACCAACGCCAAGCCGCCGCCCTAACTCGTGCTAAAATTGCCTTAACTCAAGTACAAGAGACGATGGAAAATCAACTCCCCTTAGATTTTTGGACGATTGATTTACGCATTGCTATTCAAGCCTTAGGGGAGATTACAGGAGAAGAAGTGACAGAATCCGTACTCGATCGAATTTTTAGCCGTTTTTGTATCGGGAAGTAATAGTTTGATCGATGAGGCGTTAATCACAACTAATATTATTCAATAACCTATCATTTTCTGAGGTAGTTCCGATCGAAATCCTTAAACCGCCTCCTGTATGACGAATAATCACATCTTTTTGTTTTAATTGTGCCATGATTCGATCGTGATTTTCGTTACTAGGATTTTGAGCTAATCGTAAATAGATAAAATTAGCATCACTGCGCCATACTTTCAACAAAGGGTTATTAACTAATGCTTGATAAACCCTTTCTTTTTCTTCCATGACATCTTTAACGGCAGGTAAAATTAAATCTCGGTGTTGTAAGGCAAATTCGGAGGCAAGTTGAGAAAAAGTGGGCAAATTATAGGGAAGGCGGATTTTCTCTAATACTTTGATTATATCCTCATGGGCGACAGCATATCCTACCCGATGGGCGGCTAAACGAAAAGCCTTAGAAAAAGTGCGTAATATTAACCAGTTGGGATGTTGAGGTAATCCTGACACCAAAGTTTGTTGACTAAACTCATAATATGCCTCGTCAATTACCACTAAAATATCTTGAGGTAAATCTTTTAACCACTGAATTTCTTTTGCTGTTAAACAGTTTGCTGTAGGGGAGTTAGGATGCACCACAAAAATCACTTTTATCGGGGTATTTTTTTCTTCGGTAATTAATTTATTTGCTGTGTCTAAATCCCAAGTAAAATCATCTTCATTTCTGTTAATAGTATGGGTGACAATGCCTAAACTTTGGGCTAAAATTCCGTACATAGAAAAGGTGGGATTGGCTACTAAAATTGAGCCTTGATTATTTAGACAAGTGGCGATTAAGATCGATCGAATTAACTCATCTGAACCGTTACCCACAGAGATATTATTAATCTTAAATGCGGTCAAACTAGACTCATTAATATAGTCAGTAATTAAGGTTTTTAATTTGACATGACTACCATCAGGATAACGATTTGTTTCGATTTCTTGCTCATAAATTAGAGCTAATTTTGCCTTTAATTCCGATGGTAAATTATAAGGACTTTCGTTAGCATCTAATCTAGTTAATTGCTGACTATTTTCACTAATAGGAGTAGGTATATAAGCAGATAAATTTAATAAATCTTCTCTGATAAATGATAGGTTCGATCGAGTCATATTCTTAATAATTTTTAAATAATTTTGATTCTATTTTGTAGAATTAATAAACCAATCCGCCGTGATTTTTAATCCTTCATCCACCGTATAAGGCGGTTGCCAATTCAGGGTATCTCTGATTTTACTATTATCCACCTGCAATGATCCCAAAAGTCGATCGCCCACTTCCCCTTTGCCTAGTATTTTTGTTCCTCTTTTAATCAAACTAGAGGGTATCGGTAATAATAGGGGAGTTTTATTCATGGCTTTACCAATGCGTCTAATTAACTCAGGGGTTGATAAATCTTCCCCGTCACTGACAATAAAGGTTTGATTCTTCGCTTCGGTTCGATCGATACAAGTTATAATAGCGTCAACTAAATTGCCCACATAAACAAGGCTACGGGAGTTGTTAACACCTCCGAGAGGAAGGGGTAAACCTTTAGCCGTTAACTTTAATAACCTCTCCATATTGCCCGGATTATTTGCACCATAAACGAGGGTAGGGCGTAAAATTGTGTAAGTCATTGTGCTATTTTCACAAAGTTGTTTAATCCCTATTTCGGCTTTCAATTTACTTTTACCGTAGGGAGTATCGGGGTTACAGGGAGAAGATTCGTTGATAATAGTATCGCTTAAAGTGGTAACAGCACCGATCGAACTCAAAAAAATAAAATGTTTAACTCCTGCTTCAATACACTGTTTCCCTAGATTAATTGTACCTTCGCCGTTGATTCGATCGAACTCAGTTTCAGGATTCGCTACAGATTCTTGTAAAATATGCGCCCTCGCCGCCATGTGAATAACAACCTCAATCCCTTGTAATGCTTCCTGCCATGAGGTTCGATCGTCTATTTCACCTACTATATAATTTTTATAAGTAGAATGGGAAGAATTACGAACAGCAAGAGAAACTTTATAATTATCAAGTCGTGGTAGAAGATGACTACCAATAAATCCCGTTGCACCAGTTATAAGTATTGATTTAGACATATTTTTATATAAAATAAATTACCACGAAAATAACTGCCCAATTACTGATTCTAAATTAGAAAAAGATTGAGATTTAATAAATCTTCATCACCAGTTACTACAAATTTTGCCTTACCATTCCGTTATCTCGCAATGAAATTCATTTCATCATTAACAAATCAACTCTATTAAATTCTTCAAAAAAATTAGGATTTTAAAAATTGTCCTTGATTCTCGTCACGAGGAGTTAAGAAAAATCTCAATATTTTTTGTACGCCATGTAGCAATTCCAATGCCAAAAAAATCTTGATCTTCAGTCCAGATTGGACATTTTAACGAAAGAGCCAATGCTACAATTGACCAATCTTTGTGATCTCTTTCTCCAATCCGATTTAACGCATTTTGTTTATAATCGATGTAAATTTTTTCCTCAATATCAATTACTATTTTTCTTAAATTATTTAACGTATCTAAAGCCTGTTTTTCTTCTGTAGGAGTTAAATGACGTTTTTGAGTAATCTTTGGAATATGAAAACTAACCTCATCATAACAGACCTCTGGCGTGCAAAAAATAACCTCTTCATGGTAATCTACAATTAAAGAAAATGTTTTGATGCCTAAAATCGCACGAATTAAAATGTTAGCATCAAGTACGATTGTTTTATTGTAATTACTCATTGATTAGTTTTTTTTTCAATTCTTGGAAATCTGCCACAATGTCATCCTCTGTTAGATTTTTTTCAGCCAAAATTTGACTAAGTTTTATGACTGCTTTTTTTAGAGATTCTATTTCTTGGGGTTTAATTTGAGGAACGCTAGAATAAGTAATGGTTTCAACTTTTAACATGATTTTTCCTTTGTTCTAAATATAATAAGAACATTATAACAAAGCTATCCCTTACCGTTAAGTCTTAAAATCTTTGTTTGAAGGTGATTTTGCCAACATCCAACTCTGTGCAATATCAAACAAACGTCTTAATCCTTTCCATAAACATTTTATT
>NZ_JBLZFY010000170.1:0-5549 GCF_050753365.1 Geminocystis sp. CENA526 | reverse complement strand
TATTACTTATTACTTATTACTTATTACTTATTACTTATTACTTATTACTTATTACTTATTACTTATTACTTATTACTTATTACTTATTACTTATTACTTATTACTTTTTTTATTAGTCACGACTATTAATAGCGATTAAAAGTCTAAGAATAAAGACAAAAAGATTGATATAGGTAAGATACATGGAAAGGGCGGCAGATAAATATTGCTCATCACGGTAGGCACGGGGTAATACATAAAAATCAACTACTGATGCACCTACAAAAAGAAAGACACCCAAACCAGAGATACCAATTTCTAACCAACTGGGGGTGAAAACACCAAAGAAACTCAATACTAATTGTAAGAGAATAACCACAAAAAGCCCGATTATACCCAGTTGCACTGTTTTGGTTAAGGCTAATCCGTCTTCTTCACCGAGATTTGAGCCAATATTTTTTGCAAAGACAAAAGTGATGCCACAAGCTAAAGCGGCAATGGCTACTCCATTAATACCCACTCCATCTGTGCCTAATGCCACAAAAACGATACCACTGAGGGTATAACCTGTGAGGAGACTATAAACCGTTAACAAGGGTAAAGCAATACTGTTATCGGCTCTTTCAGCAATACCTCTAACTACAAAAAAGAGGACTAATTGCAGAATAATTGCACCGATGAAGGTAGGCATAAATAAAGCAGGGTTAGAGGTAATCATACCCAAACCGCCATAAGTGCCGACAGCAGTTAAGACTAAACCCCCTCCTAAATAGGGTAGCGCCTTGTTGATAACGTTAGGACCTACTAAAGACTGATTTTGAGCCTTTTTAATGGCTTCCCGAAAATTACTTGTTGTTGCCATAGTATTTTTTCAAATTTAATCTAATTTTGCTATTGTTTCTAATGTACCAAAAATATTCTGTTTTTAATTGTTTGTCCTCTCGATCAAAAAAACCTTTAAGATAAATAAAGTTCGAGGTTCGATCGAGTTAAATAACATTATAGCACATAAAGTAGTTATTCTATAAATAGATTAATAACGTAATTATATGTCAGAAATTCAGGCTAATTCTCAAGAATTAGAAGCAATATATAATAAAATTCAAGAAATAGATAAACAGGTAAAACAGCTAGAAAAAGCTAGTCAAAAAGTTATCGTTACTGGCAGTAAATCTAATCCACAACCGAAGGCTTTAAATCTGACAGAAGAGCAATTTATTAATATCTACAATTATACACCTCAAATTTTTGCAGACTATGCCGTAATGGTGTCAGTTTCTGGAGAAGAAAAAAATCATAAAAAAGTTATCTTAGACTCTACAAATAACGGTTATTATTGGATAATTTTAGTAGAAAATCAACTGAGTAAAAATTATTGGTTAGTACCCAATAGTAATCGCAAAATTAGATTTCATCGATGGCAAAATCATATAGAATCTTTATTTAAAATTGATGGAGATATAATAAATGATCAAGGTAATTTAGTGTTAATAAAACCAAGTTTAGTGAATATTTTACCTAGCGGAGAATCATGGGAATTAACCTTAAAAGGAGAGATTTATATTGATAATATATCCCCTTCAGATAAAGTTTTAGAAAAACTAGAAATTCTCAAAAATAATGAAACAGAAACACTTGAGCATTTTCAAGATTTTACTGACTTTTTAAAAGACTATTATCACCATAGCTTAAACTTACAAGAAGAGCAGGAATTGTTAAAGCAAAATTTTATGGAAATTACTGATAAATTATTGAAGATAAAATATCTCTCAGGAGAAGATATATATAAAGATATTGATACCTTTAAACTTAACTTAGAAACTCAAATTTCTGAATTGATTCAAGAAAATGAACTTATTTATTCTGAAAATTTCTTGAAAATATTTAATAATTTTAAGATACAGGATGATAAACTTAATCAGACGATCGAATATTTTATGATCAAAAGAAGAGAACAACTTGCTATGATTAAAAGTATGAAAGGTAATTTAGGTTGTTTAAATATTGCAGTAGTTTTATTATTATTTTTGATTATCGGAATCTTAATTTATTAAAAGTAAAAAGTAAAAAGTAAAAAGTAAGAAGTAATAAGTAAGAAGTAATAAGTAATAAGTAATAAGTAATGAGTAAGAAGGAATAAGTAATGTCATTGCGAGGCACGAAGCAATCTCAATCAATCTTTATTTTTTGTATCAATTCTCAATTGTTAATTCTAAATTTTCCATTCTTTTATTATGGTAAAATATCTTTTTAAATCTCTATTTTTTAGTGTTATTTTAAGTCTAGTTTCAGGGATAACTTTACCCCCTAATATCTTAGCTGAAACTAAAGGTTCGATCGAACTAAATAATAATATTATAATTAGTCAAACCCATGAAGAAAAAGTTGCCCTAATAGAGAAATTAGGCACTGAAATAGAAGAATTATTAAGTAAAGGAGACTATCATAATGCAATTATTCGGCTAGAAACAGTGATAGAAATTGTGAAAGGAGAATTAGGAGAAAATAACGTTGATATTGCAATATTAAATAATAATTTAGGAGAATTATATTTTACAGTAGGAGATTATAAAAAAGCAGAATTGTTATATCAAAAAGCATTAAATATTATCAAAAATACGGAAGAAAAAGAAAGCCTAAATACAGCAATTTTTACCAATAACTTAGGAAAAATATATCATAGTCAAGGAAACTATCCACAAGCCGAATCTTTATATCAAGAAGCATTAACTATCACCAAAAAACTCTCAGGAGAAAAAAATATCACCGTTGCTACCTTATTGAATAACTTAGGAGAATTGCAACGTTTACAAGGAAATTATCCTCAAGCAAAATCTTTTTACGAAAAAGCCTTAATTATCGCCGAAGAAGTAGCAGGAAAAAATAATCCCGACAGTGCCATATTTTTAAATAATTTAGCTCTGGTATATTATAGTCAAGGAGACTATCAAAAAGCTGAATCTTTATATTATCAAGCCTTAGATATTAAAAAAGAAATTTTCGGAGAAAATCATCCCGACATTGCCACATTACTCAACAATTTAGCTGAGTTATACCGAATACAAGGTAATTATCAAAAAGCGAAATCTTTTTATCAAGAATCATTAACTATCTCAAAGAAAATTTTGGGAGAAAAACATCCTAATATTGCTCAATCTATCAATAATTTAGGATTATTTTTTTATACTTTAGGAGATTATCAAAAAGCAGAATCCTTCTATCAACAAGCCTTAAATATCAGAAAAGAAGTGTTAGGAGAAAATCACTCCGATACTGCTCAATCTTTAAATAATTTAGCTTTAATGTATCATCAACAGGGGCATTATCAAAAAGCAGAATCCTTTTATCAACAAGCCTTAGGTATTTATCAAAAAACATTAGGAGAAAATCATCCTGATACGTTAACTATTTTCAACAACTTAGGAGAGTTATATCGTTTACAGGGTAACTATCAAGAAGCAGAAAAAATATACCTACAAGTGTTAACCAAGCGTCGAGAGATATTAGGAGAAACTCATCCTGATACAGCACAATCTTTGAATAATTTAGCACTAATGTATCATCAATTAGAAGATTTTGACAAAGCCGAGCCTCTTTATATAGAATCTTTAGCTATCTATAGGAAAAATTTTGGGGCGAATAATCCAGACACTGCTACTTCTCTCAATAATTTAGCAGAATTGTACCGTTTACAGGAAAGATACCAAGAAGCAGAGGTTTTATATCAAGAGTCTTTAGCCATCAGAAAAAGAATATTAGGGGAAAAACACTCTGATATTGCACAATCTCTCAATAATTTGGCTTTACTGTCTCAACTGCAAGGAAACTCACCCCAAGCGGAGACATTTTTTAAACAGAGTTTAGATATTTATAAAGCAACTTTAGGAGAAAAACATCCTAACATCGCTACTCTATTAAATAATTTGGGAGGCTTTTATTGGGAAGAAAATAATCTTAATTCAGCCTTCGACTATTTAACTCAGGGTACAAATTTAGAAGAAGAAAGACTGACGGATTTTCTTAATACCATTGGTGATGAATCTCGCAAACAGGCATATATCAACACCCTTGCTTATTCCACAAATGTTGTTATCAGTTTACATCTTCAGTCAGCACAAAATAATCCTCAAGCCTCCTCTTTAGCTTTAACTACTATACTGCGAAGAAAAGGGAGAGTTTTAGATGCTTTAAGCAATATTATTGTGAGTCTGCGCCAAAAACAAACTCCTGAAATACAAACTTTATTCGACAATTTGGCGGAAAAAAGAAGTCAGTTAGCGTCTTTGGCATTTCAAGGCGCTGGAGAATTATCTCCTCAAGTCTATCAACAATTAATCGATAATTTACAGCAAAATATCCGTACATTAGAAACAGACTTATCTTCTCAAAGTGCGGAGTTTCGATCGATTAATCAATCTGTTACCTTAGATAGTATCCAAAATCTTATCCCCGAAGACACGGCTTTAATCGAATATTTAGTTTATAACCCTTATAACTTAACTACTAGAAAATTTGAAAAACCTCACTATGTTGCCTATGTTTTGCATTCTGACGGGATGCCTCAAGGGATAGATTTAGGGGAAGTGGAAACCATCGATAAACTGATTGAAAAGTTACGCATCGATTTAGCAGATATTAGCGACATAGAGACTTTAACTAATCATAGCAAAGAGCTTTATCTATTGATGTTTAACCCACTATTGCCTTTTCTCAATGATAAAAAAACTCTTTTGATTTCCCCTGATAGTCAACTTAATCTTATTCCTTTTGTAGCGTTAAAAGATGAACAAGGAAAGTATCTAGTAGAAGATTACTCTATTAATTATCTTACCAGTGGTCGAGATTTATTAAGATTGCAAACTCAGTTTCCTCCTCAATCGGAGGCGGTAATTGTGGCTAATCCTACCTATGATTTAGAGATAAATCCTTCTTTGGTGGCTAATGCTGGTATTAGAGGTAATAGTAAACGATCGATCGATTTAGATCAATTAGGTTGGTGTTGTGGAAGTTTAGAAGGCACAAAAGGAGAAGCCCAAGCAATTATTCCCCTGTTACCGAAGGCAAGGGTTTATACAGAAAATGAGGCTTTAGCGGAAAATATTACCAAAGTGAAAGCGCCTAAAATTTTACATCTAGCTACCCATGGCTTTTTTCTGCCTAATTTAGAGTCTTCATCGGTGACAACTATTAATCAGTCTAATATCCAAAATCAGCTTACCATGATTGCTCAGGAAAACCCGTTATTGAGATCAGGTTTAGCTTTTGCGGGATTTAATCCCATTAAGAATAATATGGAAGGCGCTTTAACGGCGTTGGATGCCTCCAGTTTGGATTTATGGGGTACACAATTAGTAGTTTTGTCCGCCTGTCAAACGGGAATCGGGGAAATAAAAAATGGAGAAGGAGTCTATGGTTTAAGAAGGGCGTTTGTGTTAGCAGGGGCGCAAAGTCAATTAATGAGTTTATGGGATGTCTTTGATTTGACTACCCAAGAATTGATGACTAATTATTATCAACGGTTAATGAGGGGGGAGGCTCGATCGAACTCCTTACGTCAAGTACAATTAGAG
>NZ_JBLZFY010000169.1:0-5638 GCF_050753365.1 Geminocystis sp. CENA526 | reverse complement strand
TCTTCCCCCTCTTCCCCCTCTTCCCCCTCTTATCTTCATCATCTTATATCGAATTCAGGTTTAGGTTAAGGTAGGCAAGAGGCACTCATGCAATAGTAGTCGTATCTTCGATATTTTTTTCTAATAATTTATTTCTCACAAATGATTCCTGATTGCTATATTTTAAGAAAAATCGGATGTTTCCTCTTAAAAAAGATTACTGTATTTTTTATAATCTTGTGGAGTGTTGCAATTAAAAAAAATTTGCTTATTTTTTACTTTTAATTCTTCTACTTTTTCAGTATTCAACCATTTTTGAAAAGAGCGATTTCCTGTGTTTAGATAATCTTCTAAAGATTGACGACAATTACTCCGATAAAAACCGCATAAACACTGCCAACCTTTCTCATCTTTTGGCAAAAAAGCCATGGAACTTTCTTTAATACTAGGTAAGTATTTAATCCATGTTTGAATCTCATTTACTGTTAAAAAAGGTAAGTCACAAGCTAATAATAAAATCCAGTCACTTTTAACCTCATTTAATGCGTGAGAAAAGGCGATTAATCCGCCTTGAAAACTTGATAATTCTTGAATGAAATTACATTCTTGAGGTAAGATCGATCGATATTTTTCCCCCCAAGGAGTTACAATGTAAACTCGATCGGTACATTGTTGAGCTATATCGAATGTTTTTCTTAATAAAGGTATTCCATTTATGTCTAATAAAGCCTTATCTTTTCCCATGCGAGAACTTTTACCCCCCGCTAAAATAATAGTTGCAATTTCCATCAATTTACCCTCTATAATCATATTAAATAGTATAGTAATTTTTAAAAAAAATTTATTAAAATCCTATGGCTATTAGAATAAAAATCGCTCAAGATAAAGCCAATTTAGTGCAAAGTTTAATCTTCAATAATGACAATTCTCAAGGGGTATTTTCTACCTATGCGGATATTATTGCCTTTGCCGCCGCCTTCGGAAAAAAGCATAAATTTAGATTACCATTAGATGTTATCGCCAAAGAACCCTCTCCCATCAGTTTAGATGTTTTTAGCAGTCGTGGTTATGATGTTTTAATTAAACTTTTAGCTATTACTGAAACTAAAAATCCTCAAATTATTTCTGCCTATGATGCCACTGCTGAAGAAGAAAGGGTTACTATTTTTGAAGAATATGCTAACGGCGGTTTAATGAAGTTGCAAGAACAACTAAGAGGTTCTGTTGACTATAGTGAAAGAATTTTGCTGATTTTAAGTCACAATAAAAACCTTACTTCTCATGCTGAAACTAATTTTGATTTAACTAAATTTTTACCCGATATTTAATTAATAGATTTCGATCACATTTATGATTTTACCACCGTAAAACAGGCATCTTGTCTGTATTTTTGAAGATGTCTAATTTATTATGTTCGATCGTACTGTTAATGACTAGAGCGTCAAAAAATTGTATTTGATAGAAAAAAATATACAAAGGCAAAAAAAGTTTGTTAAGACAATTAAAAACTTAGCACACCTTTTTATGTTAAAATTTTGTTGTTAGTAACAATATTATTTTTACTTTACTCAAAACCCTTTCCAGTGGAAAGGTCGGCTAGATAGTGCCGAATCACACGATGTTTGTTAAATTTTTTAGATAAACTTTTAATAGATATTGGGTTTAAACCTATCTGGTATATTGTTATTAAGTCAATTAATGAGAGAAAATATGTCAGTACCCTTTACCCCCCAAGAAATCGCCTCCGAAGGCATTAAACCTGCTGAATATGAAGACATCGTTAAAAGATTAGGCAGACACCCCAACAAAGCAGAATTAGGTATGTTTGGGGTAATGTGGTCAGAACATTGTTGTTATAAAAACTCTAAGCCCCTTTTATCTCAGTTTCCCACAGAAGGCGATCGAATTCTAGTCGGACCCGGAGAAAATGCTGGAGTCGTGGACTTTGGTAACGGTTTAAGGGTAGCCTTCAAAATCGAATCCCATAACCATCCTAGCGCCATCGAACCCTTCCAAGGAGCGGCTACAGGTGTCGGTGGTATCCTTAGAGATATTTTTACTATGGGCGCACGTCCGATCGCCATTCTCAATTCCTTACGCTTCGGTAACTTAGATAATCCCCACACCAAACGCATCTTTAAGGGAGTTGTCGAAGGTATATCACACTATGGTAATTGTCTAATCGCAGAAGAAACTTTAATATGGCGTGATAAGAATGGGATTCATTTTGATACCATTGGTAACTTTGTCGAGTCTCGCCTTAGCGATAATCAAGACACCCAAGAAATCGCCTTAGACAACATTGAAACCTTATCTTTTGATAAAGATACCCTTCAAAGCACTTGGCAACCTATTCGCCGTATTTTTAAACGCTATACAAATCAATTAATAACAATTAAAACCGCTTTAGGAAGAAATCTTACCATTAGCCCTGATCATCCGCAATTGGTAGTGGAAGAAGGAGAATGGAAGATAACAGAAGGAAAAGACCTCAAAGAAGGTGATATTATTCCTTTATCCATTAATTTACCAGAATCTGAGCAAATTCATTCCGAATTAAACTTAATACCCCTACTAGGAGATAATCACCAAGACGTTTATATTCGCTTTCCCTCCGACTGGTGTGCTACTGAGCAATTTAAGCTAGAATTACATAAAATCGAGGCTAATGCTACCCACAGACATCGTTATCTCACCGAAGGTTATTTACCCCTTCCTTTGTATCGTCAATTAGAATCTTTTAGTGATGTTTCCCCGACGGCATTAAAACTTTATCGTCGTAGTGGTAAAGCTAATTATATGAATGCCGTTATCAAAATTGATGAAGATTTAGCCCGTTTATTAGGCTATTATTTATCAGAAGGATGTGTCTCGCAAAATGGCAATACTTATAAGATAATTTTTACCTTTGCCCTTCACGAAAAAGAGTATGTGAATGATGTTGCTAAAATCATTGAAAAATTAGGTTTACGTCCTTGCATTGAAGAAAGAAAATCTACTATTGCAGTTTATGCAACTTCTTGGTTATTCGGTTATTTATTAAAAGATGTTTGGGAATGTGGAGATAAAGCACAATTTAAGGCTTTTCCTGATTGTTTTTTCACTTGGTCATCTTGTTTACAAAGAGAAGGTTTAAAAGGACTTTTAAGAGGTGATGGTTCATTAACCACAAAAACCAATGGTAATCATGCTAAGATTTCATTTGCTACCACAAGTCACAAATTATTTGAACAGACGATTATTTTATTGCAAAATCAAGGCATAATTCCGTATATTTATCGTCAAGAAAGTAAATTATGTTCGATCGAAGGGCGAGAATATCAACGTTTACCCTTGTGGCAACTAGAAATTAATAATGTGGATAATTTAGGCAAATTAGTTAATATTTTTAGTGAAGAAAGAAACGAAAAATTACTATCCGCTTTGGACAATTATCAAGGGAATAAACACTCTTTTCCTCGTTATAAAATATCTGGACAATTAGCCTTTGTGAAAATCAAAAATATCGATACTCAAGAGGTAGAAAATTATCCTGTTTACGATATAGAAGTCGATAATACTCACCTTTTTGTCACCTCCTCTGGTATCTTAACCCATAATTGCGTAGGCGTACCCACTGTTGGAGGTGAGGTTTACTTCAATTCTGCTTACAGTGGCAATCCCCTTGTTAATGCTATGGCGATCGGACTTATGGAAACCGATGATATAGTAAAATCAGGGGCTTCAGGTATCGGTAATCCTGTTTTGTATGTGGGATCAACTACAGGTAGAGACGGCATGGGGGGGGCAAGTTTTGCCAGTGCCGAATTGACAGATGAATCATTAGACGATCGACCCGCAGTACAAGTAGGCGATCCCTTTTTAGAAAAATCCCTCATTGAAGCCTGTTTAGAAGCCTTTAAAACTGGTGCAGTGGTAGCCGCCCAAGACATGGGTGCGGCAGGTATTACTTGCTCAACCTCAGAAATGGCGGCAAAAGGCGGAGTCGGTATTGAGTTAGACTTAGACAAGATTCCTGCACGGGAAAAAGGCATGATACCTTATGAGTATCTCCTCTCAGAGTCTCAAGAAAGAATGCTCTTTGTAGCTCACAATGGTAGAGAACGAGAATTAATCGACATCTTTGAAAGATGGGGACTCCATGCCGTTGTTGCAGGTACAGTTATAGATGAACCCATCGTAAGAATTTTACATCAAGGTTCGATCGCAGCCGAAGTGCCTTCCACTGCTTTAGCTGATAATACCCCAATTTATCACCATGAAGTCTTGACAAAACCGCCAGAATATGCTATACAAGCATGGTCATGGACAGAAAATGAGTTGCCAAAAATTGAGGATAACGGCGTAAATGGGCAAAATTGGGAGCAAATCTTATTAACTTTGCTAGATACCCCTAGTATCGCTTCCAAACGGTGGATTTATCGTCAATATGATCATCAAGTGCAAAACAATACGGTGATGTTGCCGGGTGGAGCGGATGCGTCTATTATCAGAGTGCGCCCTGTTAACGGTAAACCAGAGTTAGCTAAGACAGGTATCGCCGCTACCACGGATTGTAACCCCCGTTATGTCTATTTAGAGCCGAATTTAGGAGCAAAATTAGCCGTTGCGGAAGCCTCTCGTAATTTGAGTTGTGTGGGCGCACAACCTATCGCTATCACCGATAATCTTAATTTCGGAAGTCCAGAAAAACCAGTGGGTTATTGGCAATTACACCACGCTTGTCAGGGTATCGCTGAAGCCTGTCGAGAGTTTAACACCCCTGTTACTGGTGGTAATGTTTCATTGTATAACGAGACGATCGACTCTGAGGGCAATCCCCAACCCATTTATCCGACTCCCGTGATTGGCATGGTGGGTTTAATTCCTGACATCGACAAAATTTGTGGGCAAGGTTGGCAAAAAGAAGGCGACTTGATTTATTTGCTAGGGAAATTTAACCCCAGTTTGGGGGCTTCTGAATATCTTGCTACGATTCATAACACTGTAGCAGGAAAACCCCCTGAATTAGACTATGACTTAGAGAAACAAGTGCAGGAGGCTTGTAGAGAAGGCATTATTCAAGGAATAGTAAAATCTGCCCATGATGTCAGTGAGGGGGGAGTTGCCGTTGCGTTAGCGGAGTCTTGTATCAGTGGTAAGTTAGGGTGTGAGGTGAATTTACCAAGTATTGACTCTCGTTTAGATAGTGTCTTATTTGGGGAATTAGCTAGTTTAATTATTGTGTCGATTAATCCCGAAAATCAAGCTAATTGGGAAGCGTTTTTAACAGAAAAATTAGGTAATAATTGGCATAAAATTGGGCAAGTAAAAGGCTTTAATTTAACTATCAATAATCTGATTAATTTAGATGTAAAAACTATTACTAATACTTGGGAGAGTTCGATCGAAAACCGCCTCTAGTTTGGGTTTGCTGAATAAATCAAAAGGTTATTAAAATCAATGGTTTAGGCACATTATATTCACAAAAAAGTGCGAATTTTTGGCAATTTTTACTCAAAAACAAGGCATTTCAAATCTGATTATTCACAATATACCTGTATATTTTTTGAAGATATAACGCTTCAACACCTTGATTTTTCATTCTTTAACCTGACACCTGATGCCTGTGATACCCACTCTCATCAAAATACTTTTTGTGCATCCCTAGTTTGTTTTA
>NZ_JBLZFY010000168.1:0-5708 GCF_050753365.1 Geminocystis sp. CENA526 | reverse complement strand
TTCCCACTCTTCCCACTCTTCCCACTCTTCCCCCTCTTCCCCTCTTCCCCCTCTTATCTTCATCATCTTATATCGAGATCAGATTATATCAAGGTGTGTTAGAGGAAATAATTTTCCTGTTTGTATATTACCATTGACATCTACAGTGCTGTGACATAAAAACACCCTTTCTGTTACTCTCCCTAACAAGTCTCTCACTATTCTGGTGATTCTTTCTTCTTCTGACTCGATTTCTAGGTTGATTTGAGTTTTGTCAGGTTGCCACGATTTGAGAAAGATAGAGGAAGCAAATAATTCACTACTCTTACTCCAGTATGGTGAACTTACATCTAACCAAAATTGCCAAGGGTGATGTAGTCGAGATATGCGATATTGATAGATAGGCACGATCGAAACTGCATTATTTTGTACTTCTTGCAAGGGAGGAATAAAAGAGACAGGAAAAGGATTAGCGGTAATTGTACCTTTACGCAAGAGAGAGATAAATTGAGAGATGATGAGATTCATATTACTATGGTGCAATTTTTCTTGTATTTTGCCAAAATGCTCCGCCGTTTCTCTAAATTCTCGTAAAATTTTGATTTGACTAGCATTTAAAGAGTTTTTGTTAGTAAAAAATTCTTGGATAATGGCATCGATTATCCCTAAAAAGTGATTATTTCCTTGCTGTATCTCTGTTTTTTTCTCCTTCACCCAATCTCGAATCTGATTATAGGATTGTAAACTTTTGTGACTTAATCTATCCCAACGGCGAAAAGTCTCCACTTCTAACAGAGAAGGGTGTTGTAAATCGGGATAATAACAATAGTCTGCCAATAATCCTCCCCTGACTAAATCAATGTCTTCTGCTGAAAAAATAACTAACATTTCCGCCACCATATTAGGGGTGACTAATCGACCCAATCCCTCATACAATAATGGTAACATCGTTAAAATACTGCGCACTTGAGGCGATGTAATTAATGCCCTTTGCTCATTTACTACTTTAACCTTAATTCCCGCCTGTTCGATCGAACTAACTAATGTATAACGAGCAATTTCATCTAATCCTGCCACAATTACCGCAATATCTTGAGGTTGTACTTGTCCAGAGGTGATAGATTGAATAATATAATGGGCGGTTTCTAGTAATAAATCCCCTCGCAAATCAGTTTTTATAGCCGTCATCCCCTCTAGCATCGACTTAGGGAATGATTTACCTTGAATAATATTTAGTACTGATGTTTCTATTTTTGAGCCTAAACTGTCAATACTACTGACGAATAGAGATTCTTGTTGACAATAAGACGCTAATTGTTGTAAATATTCAGGATCAGCATTATAGCCTAATCTAGTTTTACCCGTATTATTGAAGGTAAAAACGCATCGATAGTCATTGTCTAAGAAAAATTGTGCTAAATTTTTACTGATAGCAGGGTAATCATCCACATCATCAGCAAAAAAGGCTTGATAATTATTCTTCAAATACTGTTGATATTGGGCATTAGGTAACAAATATCGCCAATATAGTTCAGATATTAAAGCATAGGTTAAGAATCCTTTGTCTAAGCAATATTTTCGCCATTGTAAAATTAATTCACCTATCAAAGTTACGATCGAGTGTGGATTGGGGATCATAATCATATTTGATTGTACAATTCGATCGACAATATTTTCAGAAGGAATGCCTCCCGTTGCCGCCAAAGTCATAAAATCGAGAATACGTCTTACGCAATCATACTCATTGCCAAAAATAGTTAATAACTCTGGAGTTAAAAAATCATGCCATAACTGAGTCGCCAATTCTTGCTCAGTTTCAGGACGCAAAGGAAGAGGTACAATAGAAGGTAAATCTAAAATTTGACAAATCAAAGGATAAAAAAGAAGTACATCCTCTCTCATCACCCCGAAAATGGTTTTAATTTTTCCCCTATAAAGAAGCGGATTTAAGTTTAAAAGAGTATCTTCTAGGATTTTTTTACCATGTTTATTTGCACATAAAATCAATGGTTTGTCGAGGGGGGAGGCATTTTTTGCCCATTCAAGAATCAGAGAAGCCAAACGAGTAGTTTTACCACAGCAACTATTACCAGTTATCCAGAGACATTGAGAGTTAGGCATGACAATTTAGAATGCAGAATTAAGAATTGAAAATAAATAACGAATTAGAATTAAGAAAGTAAAATATCAAATTTTTGATTATCGTGCCAACGATAAATATTAAAGTCTCTGAAATCGGTAGTTAAAATTCTATTTTCGTTAATTTCTTCCGCCAACACCACTAGAGAAGCATCTGCAAAATCCATTGGTAAATCAAAATATTTTTTCATTAGCTTAATCATTCTCATTAAATTATTCTCATTAAAATGAAAAATATCAATACCTCCTTTATTTAACTGATTTAAAAACTTAAATTGAACTTCTTGATTACATCTTTCTAATAATAAATAACTAGCTTCTACAATAATTGGATAAGTAATAATTAATTTCTCTTTAAGAGTACTAATCTTTTGTTTTGCTATCTGATGAAATTTATCTTTATTATTTGCTAAGGCTACAAAAAATCCAGTATCAGCAATAATCATAATTACACCTTTTTTGAAATAATATCCTTAACAATTTGTTCTGATTTTTCAGCTAAATCTGTTTCTCCAGAAAAACAACCAATAAAATCACTATTTCTTAGTTCTAATAAGGGATCATCCTCATTATTTTTAGAGCAATTATTTTGTTGTTTTTGAGTTTTTAGATAAGAAGTTAATTGACTTAATAAATTTTCTATAAATGTTAAGTCTTCGATCGTTAAATTATCAAGATTGTCTGTAATTCTTTTTTTTATTTCTAATTTATTCATGGGCTTAAATAACTAAAATGAGTTTATAAATATAATAGACAATTTATCAACATAAATCTTTAAATTAACAGGCAAGATGCCTGTTTTACGGTGGGGAAATTATAATTTTTAAGGAAGGAATGCCTCCCGTTGCCGTCAAAGTCATAAAATCGAGAATACGAAGGAAAGATTACTTTAAAGGGCGTAACATTTCTGATACTTTAATTTTAACGTCTGGAAAATTCAAGGGTTCGATCGAGCCTTCATCGTTTAAAATCATGGTAGTCTCATAATCGCCATTATTTGCTTGTCGATATATATAGAGTTGTCTTTGTTTAACATCCAATACCCAATACTCAGGAATATTACCACTGGCGTAGAGTTGACGTTTAATTTCTAAGTCGGTTTTTAAGGTAGTGTCAGCTATTTCCATGACGAGATAAACTTCTGTAGCTAAGGGGTGTCGATCGTCGTAATCTAAATGATCATACTTTACTATAGCAATATCAGGTTCAGGTTGTGAAATCTCATTAACAATAATTGGTAATTGAAGTCTAATTAAAATTTCATTTAATTGGTTAGTTAATAAGCGATTAGTACGAGTTATAGCGGCGGCATGAAAACTTCCTTGAGGCGACATCGTAATAATTTGTCCGTTAATTAATTCTACTTTTTCATCATTAGTCAAAATACCGACTTGTGCCATTAAATTATATTCTCTGACAGTCAACAGTCTTAAAGATGAAGAATCTATGACATTAGTGGAGGAAGATTTGGTGAGTAGCATATTCAGTTTCAAAATTTGAATATTGTTACGAATATTATAGCTTTTTAAAAAGTAAGCTATCTTTAAAATATCAAGAATAAAGGTTATCGATCGCTTTTTTTTAGGATAAAATAATAATTAAATAGTTCAGCCTAATGGGATTAAAGATATGCCAAAAATTAAGCTAGAAGCCCAACTATCAACGAAAGATTTATTACAAGCGGTAGAGCAATTAAGTAATTCTGAAATAGAAGAATTTATGCAAAATCTGATGACATTTAGGGCAAAACAAATTACTACCAATTTATCCAATAAAGAAACAGAGTTACTAATAAATATTAATAAAGTTTTAAATCAAGATATTCAAAAACGTTATCAATTACTAATTAAAAAGAGACAACAAGAAAACTTAATTGATAGTGAATATAAAGAGTTATTAAATTTGAATGAATTAATAGAAAAACATCAAAATGAACGTCTAAAATATCTAGTAGAATTAGCTAATTTACGAGGTTGTTCTTTGGAAAAATTAATAAATGATTTAGAAATTAAACCTGTAAATAATGAGTGATTATAAACTAACAGATGAATTAAAAAATATAGTTAGATTAAGAGCAAAAAACTGTTGTGAATATTGTTTATCTCAAGAACAATCTCAAAAGTATTTGAGTGAGTCATAAGACAAAGGGGAGGATTACTTTAAAGGGCGTAACATTTCTGATACGTTAATTTTAACGTCTGGAAAATTCAAGGGTTCGATCGAGCCTTCATCGTTTAAAATCATGGTAGTCTCATAATCTCCATTATTTGCTTGTCGATATATATAGAGTTGTCTTTGTTTAACATCCAATACCCAATACTCAGGAATATTACCACTGGCGTAGAGTTGACGTTTAATTTCTAAGTCGGTTTTTAAGGTGGTGTCGGCGATTTCCATGACGAGATAAACTTCTGTAGCTAAGGGGTGTCGATCGTCGTAATCTAAAGCATCATACTTTACTATGGCAATATCAGGTTCAGGTTGTGAAATTTCATTAACAATAATTGGTAATTGTTTTTGAATAATCACATTATCCTTAAAGACTTTACCAAATAAACGATCAGTGCGTCTAATGGCGGCGGCATGAAAACTTCCTTGAGGCGACATCGTAATAATTTGTCCGTTAATTAATTCTACTTTTTCGTCATTAGTCAAAATACCGACTTGTGCCATTAAATTATATTCTCTGACAGTCAACAGTCTTAAAGATAAAGAATCTATGGCATTAGTGGGAGAAGATTCGGTTAGTAGCATATTCATGTTCAGAGTTTGAATATTAAGTAAGTGAGTAAAATTAATTGTTGATACGACTAACTAAGATTAAAGAGGTAACAATTCCTGCAAAATGAGCGCCGATGGTATTAGTATTGGCTTGAATAATTAATAAATCTAAAGCATTGACAAACTGTTGAGGATTTGCACTTAATACCTGAGGAGAAAGGGTTAAGGATTTAGCTAGAGATAACCCGACAAGGGTTTCAGCACCAATTATTGCAAACAACATTCCCACTAAGTTGAATACTAAACCAATTTGAATTAAACGTATGGTTTCTGACTTTTTTGGTCGCATAGCTGGATCTCGATTTTGGATTTTTTTACCGATTTTTCCGTATCGATAACACAAAACAAGAGCAACAACTAACAAAACTATACTAATGAAAGCTGATATAATGCCAAATTGAACCGCTTGAAGATTTTGTTTACTTTCTGATAAAGCAGGAATGGAAAATAGTAGGGTGACGGTGGAGATAATTCCTAAAACAAGTTGCAACCAAAAACTCCAAAATCCCCATCTTTGTAAATTATTGGAAACTTTTTGTACAGCAGGTGGTAAAGAGGGTGCTAATTCAGATTCTCTGGACATAGGTTGATATTTTACTTTGTTAGGGAATAATTTTGATAGACTTTAGACCCCTATTTTACAATAAACTTCGCAAAGAGCATCCGTTGCTTTAGCTGTGGGATATATATTTTCAGTGAACTACCAACACTAACCTAGCGGTATAGTGTAGGCTTCATCTTTCACAGGCTCATGCCTCAAGACAGATTTACGTCCGCCTTTTGGTCTTACAGTGCCTCCAGATGCAGAA
>NZ_JBLZFY010000167.1:0-5805 GCF_050753365.1 Geminocystis sp. CENA526 | reverse complement strand
AGATACAGGTAATGATAATGAAAATATAATCTTTGAAAATAGTACTAATAATAGAGAAAATACCATCTTTAATACTCAAAATACAGCTAGTGATAAAAATATAACTCTTAATGATCCACAGATGGCGGTGTCATTGTGTTATAAACCTGCTTTTTATTATAGTGAGCAACATTTAGCTAAATTATTTAATGATAAAATCTCCTCCTGTGCACCCATTCCTCAACCATGGTTAACTAAGTGGTTAAATCAATTTACCGCCCAAAATAACATCGAATTATCCCCTCAACAATATAAAGCTGTATTGATGGCAGGAACTAATCGGGTGATGATTTTAACAGGTGGACCTGGATGTGGTAAAACTTTTTCTACTAAAATGATAGTGGCATTATGGCAGTCGTTAGGATTAACCATCACTTTAGCAGCCCCCACTGGTAGAGCGGCTAAAAGGTTACAAGAGATGACGGGAGTAGAAGCAAAAACTATTCATCGTCTTTTAGAATTTAGTCGCGCAACCAATGGATTTAAACGTAATGAAAAGAATCCTTTACCTTATCAGGCGATCGTTATTGATGAGGCTTCCATGTTAGATTTATTCTTAGCGCATTCATTGCTAAAAGCCATACCAAAAGATGCTTATTTATTATTGGTGGGAGATGTAGATCAATTACCAAGTGTTGGACCTGGTAATGTGTTAAAAGATTTAATCGATTCTCAACAAATCCCCGTGATGCGATTAACCCAGATATTTCGACAAGCACAAAATAGTGGCATTATTCAGTCTGCCCATGCCATCAATAAAGGGCAATATCCCCCTTTAGAACCAATATCACATCGTCCTCAAAGCGATTGTTTATGGCACAATGGCGGTACTGAACCTGAACATGGTTTACAATTAATCACCGAATTAGTTACAGATTTTCTACCTCCTTTGGGTTTTGATGTTGCTAATGATTTACAGGTGTTATGCCCCATGACGAGAGGTTTATTAGGCACAAGAAACCTTAATCAAGTTTTACAAGCTATCATTAATCCCCCTGAAAATGGTAAAACTGAGTTGAAAAGAGGGGATGGTATTTTTCGGGAGGGAGATAGAATTATTCAACTAAAAAATGATTATGATAAGGAAGTTTTTAACGGCGATTTAGGCATAATTAAAAAGATAAATACGGTTGATCTAGAAATGATTATTGGGTTTGACGATCGAGATGTTGTCTATGACTATGGAGATTTAAACGAGATTAGTTTGGCTTATGCCGTGACAATTCATAAGTCTCAGGGTTCAGAATATCCTGTGGTCATTTTACCTATATATATGCAACATTATATGATGTTATCAAGAAATTTATTTTACACGGGATTAACAAGGGCAAAGCAAATGGCGATTATTATTGGACAGGAAAAGCCCATTGCTATTGCGGTAAAACAAGTTAAAGATTTGTTGCGATATACTAAATTAAAAGAAAGATTAGTCACTTTTTCATCCATGGGAAAATATCCTCTTTTTTCTGGAAATAAGCAATTAAATTATAAAGTTGCAGAAAATAAATCCAGTTGGGATGATAAATATTAAAATTATTGACAGTTAGTCGATCGTTGCCTTAAAACCACTTTTATCAATAGTTTTTGACAATGCACCTTTGTAAATGAGTAGTTAAATTGGCTATAACATTTGAGGTATATAGGTTTTTGTTTTTGTCAAAGGGGGAAGTTTGATTATTTGATATTAATTGATGTTTTAATATCCATTTCATCTAAAGGTTCTTCTACCGCATTTCTTAACTTATTGAGATCAAATTCTGTGTCTGTAGTAGCAGTAACTTTGATATTTACGATCATGTCTTTAGATTCATCGGAAAGATTTTGTAAAATATCTATAATTTCAAATAGCTGTCCTTTATCCGCAGATATTTCCATAGAATAAATTTTCGCTGATTGTTTTCCTTGTTTAATGTCGGTAACGATCGATTTCTCTATACTGCTATTACTTGGTTTTTCTACGATAACCCTATCTGTCGATGTGGTTTCTGGATATTTGTTTATATTTGGTTCTTTAATAGTTGTGTTAGTTGTGCTGACTGTGGTATAGGTTTCATCGGGAAAAGTTTGATTATCTATTTTACTTTGGGCTTTTTCTTGTAATTTTTCCACTAATTCTGATGTCAGTAGGTAGCCGTTTGAGTCCAATTCATCTAAGGGAATTGAGGTTTGATAGCTAATTAAGCTAATATCTTCGACTATCGGTAGTTGAATAGGAGTCTGGAGTTGGTAATTACGAATCGGGGTATTAGGAGTAGGAGTCGGGTTGTTGGGAGTTGGAATGTTAGGAGTTGGAATGTTAGGAGTCGGGCTGTTAAGAGTTGGAGTGTTATTGACAGTTTGCCAACCGTTAATACCTATACTGGGAATGTAGCCAAATTTTCCTTGTTGGATAGCAGAGGCGATCGATCTCAATATAGGTTCACTACTAATTAATTTAGGATAACTAGGAAAACGGAAAAAGTAACTGACTAAATCATTGATTTGGATATAAGGTTTTTCTGGGGTTAACTTGGCTAATTGAATTAGTTTATTGACTGTTAAACTCTCAAAGACATGATTTTTTAAGGCTTCTAAAACTTTCTCTTGGAGTTTATCAGAAACGTTTATTTGTGATTGTAAGTCGATGTTTTCTAATCGAATGGGATTATAGGGATTAGGAGTTGGGGGTTGGGAATTGGTGTTTTCGGGGTTAGGAGTTAGGAGTTGGGAGTTAGGAGGAGTGTTAGTTTGTAAGTCTAAATTTGCTCTATTTTTTTGTTGATTCCCAATTCCTACATTTTCCTTAATTCCTAAATCCAAATTCCCAATTCCCGTATTGGGTACACCGATAAAAACTTCTTGATACAGTTTTCTCAAGGAAGCATTTAAGTCAGCAAGGCAGGTTTTCTCTTTTCCCTTCAATTCTTCAATATCTTCCGCACTAAATTTATATTTCTGTTTTTGTTCAAGGAGGGAAGCGATCGCTAACTTAGTTCGAGAAGCGGTTCGGGCTTTATCCATTTGTAATGAAGAAGGTACAACAAAAGCAAGGGCGTTTTTATATTCCCGTTTATCATTACCCCGATATTCTAACCAGTGCATAATGTCAGATGCCATCGCCTCTGGACTTTTTTCTGCCCATGATGGTTCTAAATAGACAACTTGAAACAGAGGTAAACGATCTTGAATGCGACTAGAATCCGTTGCCCAAATTACTACTTTACCCTTGCCAGACTGAAGATTTTTTTCTAATTGAGAACGAATTTGGTTATTAACTTCCTCGCTGGTTTGCTTATTTACCTCATCTGCTACTAGCTTATTCAGATTCGCTTTGGTTTCAAAACGATAACGTTTACCTACATAGTGCAAGTACAATAGTTCTTCTCTTAAATCAGAAAGGGTGGCGGTGATAATATTACGATCGATCTCAGGGGTTAAACAACTTTGAGCTATTTCTTGTTCCATTACGCCCCTTTCTTCTCCTCCTTTAGCACCGAAAGAATAAAGCATAATCGCCGAAGCCATGCGACTACCGATGTTTAAGTTAGCAAGGGCTGGAGAATCACTACCAAAGCGTTTATTGACAATATTAACTTTGGCTTTCCTACCAATTAAATCCGCAGAGAAAACCGCATCATAAGCGTTTCTTTCCCCTACTTGGCTGAAGAATGATTGTTTTACTGCACTATCTTCCAAAGGCACATTACAGGGGCAAATAAGTAATGATGTGTCGTTATTCTTCCAGAGATAGTAAATAACAGTAGCCAGAAATTGTAAAGCTCCTCTAGTACGTTGATAGCTAGGCAAACTTCCCCAACGATTATACATTAAATCTAGTAAGTCAGGGTGAAAGGGATAGCTATATTCAATTCTTTCTATCAATAAACTAACATCTTGATCCACTTGTTGCTTTTCTCGGCTGGTTTCGGCATAAGTTTCTCGATATTTGCGGTAAAGTTCCCCTTGTTGTCTCGCTATTTCCTTAATAATATTAATATCACCAATGTCGGCAAAAAGACGTTTCTGTACTACTTGCATCACTTCATCACCAGAAACGGGTTCTTTCTTTGCATCCATGCGCGACACTAATTTATCGAGAATACCTAAAACGCCTTCACTGCCTACAGCTTCTTGTACACTGGCTTGAAGGGAGTAAACCATTACCGCATTAGGTAATTCTGTCACTACTTCCGTTAGTCTTTGGATGAAGGTTAAGACTTGTTTGCCAAAGGTGGAGTCTCCTACTATTAACCCCATAGCACTTTCTACATATACTAACACTTCATCCATGAGTATTAGTAGGGGTTGATTACCAAATAGTTTTCTTAAGACATCGTTACCAGGGGCTATTCTTTTTTGATCCTGTTCCGCTACAAGGGCATAACTTTTTTCTCCTCCTATCTGCCATGCCAAATATCCCCAAGGGGTTAATATTCGCAGGTTAGTATCTTTGGAGTTAGGTTTTTCCGAGTTAGGAGTTAGGCGTTGGGGGTTAGGGGAAGTGTTAGTTTGTGAGTCTGAATCCCTAAGAGAATCGGAGTTAGGAGTGGGGGGTTGGGAATTAGTGGCGATATTAGTTTGTGACTCTGAATTAAATTTATTTTTCCGCAAATTATCCTGAATCCCTAAATCCGAATCCATAAATCCTAAATCCCAATTCCCAATTCCCTCATTAGTTACTGGTATATCTTCAACTTTTGTTCCTGTGGTAGCATCCACATCTAAGCCTATGAAAGATAATACTTTAATGTTTTCAGGTTTCGGTAGCTGTTGAATTTCTGGGATGTGTTCTAATTGTTTTCTGTGTTGGGTGATATGGTAAAGACTAATTAGGGTATGGGTTTTACCACCGCCAAAGGGAGTGCGTAGTTGTAGGATTCGATCGCCCCCTTCTCCATTTAAGCCTTTTAAGACATCGTTGAGTAACTGTTTTAATTCTTTGGTGAGGTAGGTAGCCTCGAAAAAACTACGGGCATCTCGATAAACATAAGGGCAACTAGCATCATTTCTGATAACAGCACCTAATTGGGCGGCATAGGTAGCGTTATCGAGTTTTCCCTCTCTAATATCTGGGTGAGGGGTAACTACTTGTGTCCATGATTTTAGTTGATATGCTTTACTCATAATCGATGTCCTTTTTCTTTCTATTTATCATTGTATTTGATGAAGGGCATCTTCTCCGTTTTTTTTCTTTACAATGACGATCGTACTGTCATAGCGATCGATCGTGACGGTATCTCATAATATTAAAGTAAAAGAGATTGCTTTGTTACCTCGCAATGACTGATAAATAACCATGTTTTTCGTTGGGCGGTGCGTAATTTCTAATTTTATTTTTTATAAGAAAATAAAGCCTTAAATTTTAGTTAAAAAATCCCATTCATCAAACCACATAGATTTATCTACTAATTTAATTAAATCAATAAAGTTTTCCTCAATATCAAAATTTAGATTATAGGGAGATATGGCTGACATAATAATATTTTCAACTTCTTTTTTATTAGTCATTTTATAAAATTCTTTTTGATTTTTGACTTGGTTTAAGTACTTTCTATACTTAGTTTGTAATTGAATATCACTATCTGAAATGGTGTTATCTTTAGTACCAAATAACTCATTTTGTTGAAGTTTATTTCTAATATCTCGACAACGATAACAAACTTCTTCGATATGTTGATTATTATTAATAAATTGGTGTTCTAAAATAGAATCAAACTTTGTATAACTAGCTTGTAAATTATTAAGTAAATTTTCAGTTTTAATATTTAAAGAACTATCTTGAATTTT
>NZ_JBLZFY010000166.1:0-5814 GCF_050753365.1 Geminocystis sp. CENA526 | reverse complement strand
TATTAATTTTATTTTCGTTTAATTCCCAATTATTAATAAAACTATTTGTATCGGCTTTGAGTTTAAAATTGCGATCGAAACTTAATTGAGTTGTTTTATCTTGATTTACCGTAGTTTCGGAAGGATTTTTTTCTCCAGATTCCAGAACTTCGGGAAAAGCAACATTCGGTATATCTTTAAGTTTTAAAAAATCTGATTCGTTGATTTTTATTGAATTTTGTGGCGCTATTTCTTGGGCAATCAGTCTATCAAACTTTAATTCACTAACCTTATTTGCTATTAACGAGGATTCTCCATGAGATGTAGTTAAGTTTGGAGTTTTATCTTCTTGTGCAGAAGCAGAAGAAAAACCTCCAAAGCACAACAAGAAGAGGATTTGCCCCCAACATCCCCATTTAAAAATCCTTTTTGTAAAAATTTTCCAAAACATTTTTTACCTAATCTAAAACTGGAGGTGTGAAGTTAACTTGCAAGTTAAATGAAGTTTCCGTATTCGTTAGGTTGGAACTTATCCCCGTCGCTTGTTGACTAGATGGAAAAACGACATTAATTGTAGAAACAGTGACAGTACCACCACCTAAAGGTGGCGTTGGTTGTGGAATAGCAATATTTGTGCTACCTACTCCAGTGCTTCCTTTATCGTTGAGAAAACTAGGTTCTGTATTATCTTCGTTTCCCGTGACGGAAAAAGTAAGCGGTTTTAAATCTAAAATACTAGGAATATTAGTCAAAATATTATTGCCATCATAGTTAGCAAAAAGAGGAAGACCTTTATCATTGAAGGATACATTTACCGTTGGAATAACTGGAGTGGGAGAATTGATTAAGGAAGTTGAAGGAATATTATTCGTTGTGGTTACGTTTACCGTTGGAATGACAGGTTGTGATATAAGACTGGTAGAAGGAATATTATTAGTAGTTGTTACATTTACCGTAGGAGTAACCGCAGTGGGAATAACGGGTTGAGATTGAAGACTGGTAGAGGGAATATTATTGGTAGTTGTTATATTTACCGTAGGAGTGACAGGTTGGGATATAAGACTGGTAGAAGGAATATTATTAGTGGTTGTTACCTTTACCGTTGGAATTGCTACATTTGGGGTTGTTACAGGAATAACAGGAGAAGAAATATTGGAAATGGAAATTTGGGGAATTGACTGGGCGATTACACGATTATTAACAGCAAAAATTTGTGAAGAAATAACTAAGATAGTTAATACTGAAATTTTGGAGTTGATTTTATTGATAGTTGTCATTTGATTAACCTCATTTTTAATTGATTTATTTAGTAACTATGTTGTCAGTTATTTGGATTGTAAACAGCAATTAAATTTAACTGACTGCTTACTTGGTTTAAATTAGTCATGGGAACTAATTCCTGTACATAGGGGCGGTAACTGTAAATCTGATAACCTTTTGATTTGAGGTATTCAGTTACGTCACCATTGCTACGATGAACTCCACCAATATTTTCATAGATGATATTGGGTTTAAATTGTGTTAATAAAGTTTCTGCTCCTTGTAAAACTTTTATTTCATGTCCCTCGGCATCAATTTTGAGCCAGTCAACTCTAGTTAAGTTTTCCGTTTCCATTAAACTATCAAGGGTTAAACATTCAATGGTTACAGTTTGAGCAGAATCAGAACTAGGTGAATTATCGCTGATAACTTCATTTAATTCACTGGCATTATGGAGGGATAGTTTGGCAGAACCACAATAATCACTCGCTGCGGCTTCGTAAATCTTCACCCAAGGGAGTTTATTGATACGGCTTGTTTCTTGCAAACAGCTTACACAATTCTTAAAGGGTCCGATCGAAATTACTTTTCCTGTTTCTCCAACTCTTTGAGCGGCACTGAAGGTATAAACTCCCACATTCGCCCCTACATCAATGACAGTCATACCAAGACGGATTTGAGTGCGCCATAATTCCATTTCTGCTTCAAACCAATCTCCTTGGGCGAGTAAAACGGCAGTGGTAATACTTTTTAAGTTAGCCTCTACCGTGAGAATTAGATTGTCATAAAGCAAATAAGTAAAGGGCGTTTCTGGTTTAACTTGAGTCCAAATCCATTGTCCAACATCGGGAGAGTTGGGGTTAAAATAAGTTAGCCCTTCTTGACGCCAATATTCTGTGGTTTCTGCGTCTGGTAAGCTACGATAAGCCAAATAAAGAGCGTGAATTAGGGGAGCATAATTAGGCATTAATTTTTGAGCTTGTTCAAGAAAGAGAATACCATCAGGTTGTTGGCAATGAATTTTAACTATCCCTTTTAACCAATCAAGGATAGGAAAATTGATCAGCTTTTCAGAAGCTAAGGTTAGTGCATTCTGTCCTTTATCATTATAAAAAATCAAAGAGGATTGATACAGTGCTTCTATACAAAGTTGGAATACTTGCTCGTCTGCATTTTCTGTCGCTAAAAGTCTCTCTAAATTACCCCGTTGACGGAATAATGAACGGGAGATGGGAGGTAAATAAATCAATCCTTTACCGAATGAATCTTTGATGGGGGATTTTTTTAACTCCGTTAAAACGGCATTGGCTAAGTTATAGCCTTGTTGACACTCTCCCATCAAACTATAAATCAAGGCTAAATGAGTGGCACATAAGGGATAGTCTTTAGCTTTTTCTAAAACTGTTACGGCATTGGTAAGTAATTGTTTGCGAAAAGATAAGTCTTGAGTTTCTTCGGCTTCAATGAGACAAATAACCGCAATATTATTGTAATCCTCTAAACTATAGGGTTGATCCCAATTACAGCTATAAGCAAAACTTAAAAGCTCTTTAACTATTTGAGGGTTAACTTGTGGACAAAGTTTTTGAACATATTGAGCATAATAATTAAGAGTCGGTTCTTCACTGCTTAGACTATTTAGCTTTTCTATAACTGATATCGGAACATTAGAGAGGTGGTTCAATAGTTTTTCTCGAACAATGTTCGCCATTTTGTTCCAGGAAAATTTTTGTGCTTGTACCAATCCTTTTTGAATCAGTGATCGTCTAACACGAGGTTTTTGTACTTCATAAAGCGCATCCGCCATGCCTTCAATATCATCATCTCCCACATACAATGCAGCCTCACCCGCCACTTCGGGAATAGACCCATTGCGCGTTGTAATCACCGGACAACCACAGGCCATCGCCTCCACGATCGGCATTCCAAATCCTTCGTATTTTGAAGGATAGATCAAGGCGATCGCCGCAGAATAGGCAATGCGTAGCTCATCATCGGTTAAGTATAAATTATGAACAACACATCCAGAAGTATATTGTCTCCACTCACCAGGTAACTGAATTCCCAACCCCGTGCAGACAATATCAAAATTATGACGATTGGCAAGCTCTTGACAAGCTTTGAAGAATAGTATTCCATTTTTAGGTCCAAGTAAATTCCCTAACAAGAAATAGGGCTTGTGAATGCCATATTTAAACTTAAAATTATCTTTTTCGGTCTGAGACGCAGGGGAAAAGAACGACGCAACTCCACAATGGGCAACAGTAATAGATTCCCGATCGATTCCCGTAAACAAGCGACTTAAATCATCAGCAGTATTTCCTGAAATAGAAATATAACCACAAGCGTGCCGAATGGCGTGATGTTTTTCTCGCCACATGGGAGTATCTAGGCTCACTCCTATCACTTCTGGAATCATGTCATAAGCCATGAAAATCGATGGGGTTTCCAGAGGAGTTGTATAATAAGTCGATATAAATAAATCGGCATTTTCCTGATTACAGACCTCTTGCAACATTTGTTTATCTGCTTCCGTATTGCCGTAATCGTATAATGGGATAGCACGATAGCGAATGCCCTCTATTTTTGGAGCGCTGTTGCCGCCCCGATCAAGCACAAGAATATGCTTGGCAAAATCTGTTTTAGACCATTCTTTCAGCAATGACCGCCAAACTCTTGCAATTCCAGTTGAGTACATCTGAAAGAAAACGCCATCGATCACAATAACAGGGGGATGATGCAGAACTTCTAGTTGAGACTGATTCTGTTCTAAGAAAGTACCCTCGATACGGGGACTTGAATCAGGATTCAGAACTTCGGACTGAGGTTGAGGATGTCCTAAAATAGAACCAACTATTCTCTGATAATCAAATGATAAAAGAGAACTTTTATTAGGAATGCCTATATCTCTGCTTAGAAGTTTCTGAAATATATCTTCTGGAAAAATTTGATCTGTCAATAAGTGTAGTGATGAACCATCAGTATAAAAATTCAAATTATATTTCTGAGCAATTACAGTCAAAGATTGTTTTGTGAAAATAGAAATATGCTGCCCTTCATGAGGGGTGTAATACCACCACTCTGATGGTTTAGGGTTATTTTCTGGAAGCAGTTGAGTGCTGAACAAAACATTAGGGGAAATTTTCAGGATTTTTTCTATTTCCTGAACTGGATTGACAAAATGCTCAAATAACTCAAAAGCAGTTGTGAGCAAAATTTTATTATGTTTCGCCGAGTTAAATTCAAATTCTTGAGCAAAAAGATTTTGACAATATTTATCTTCCCAATAAAAGTTGAAACCCTTGTCTCTCATTAACCTCACGAATAACCCATAGCCACCCCCATAGTCTAAAAAGCTTGCATTGTGATCAAAAAAGTTAAATAATAGCTTAGATGTAATCTCAGCCATGGCAATATTTCGATATACAAGACCAACATCACTGGATGCAATGACTTTGGAATAGGCTTCTTCTAGCCAATAGGGTTCTTCTGTTTGAATGAATTTACAATTTGAACATTGAAAGTAAGTAACATCATATTTTTGTAAAATATCAGCATTTGCAAAATGGTAAGAGTGTGACCCACATATCTTGCATTTGTTTTGCGCTTTTTCTGAACTTGACAGATCAACTTTACTAAATTGTGTAGATTCGGTAAATCGATCGGCTTCAATATTTCGTTCAAGAACAGTTGGATGTGAAAGCGGAAAAACGATCGCAGTTGTTTTCATATTAGCCAAGGGACTATCCTTCATCGTCGTATGCGTCCCTGAACCAAAGCCAATATTGGATACTAGATTAACATTGGGTAAAATGGTTAACCCATCATGACACCACAGAGTAAATAGCCAAATATAGTCCCAAGTATTAAAGCCGTCATAAACGTATTGGAAAATAGCGCTCCAAAAAGTTGCCGCTTGTTCATTGCCCAAGAAACGATCTAACCATTTCTGATCTCTCAATTCCGGCCAAGCTGGCATTGCCTCATCAAACAGTGACCACGAGCGCTTCCAGGTTGCCCAGCCCCAGATGTGTCCGTAGCGAGAGAAGTAGTAACTATACTCGGTTTGATTACGTCCAAATTGGAAATTATTACCCGAAATCATTATAATCCGAGTGTCGTTACGATATTTGTCTAAGAGTTCTTGACAAAATCTAAAAAAAGTAGGATGGGGTAAACAATCATCTTCCAAAATAATCGCTTCTTCCACCTGTTCAAACACCCAATTTAAGCCCGTAATAACCCGTTTCCGACAGCCCAGGTTAACTTCTGAATAATTCTTTAGAACTTCACAGTCCCAATCTACTTGCTCAACGATCGCTCTGGCGGCTTGGCAATTTTCCACATCGTCAGGATGATCGCTTCTGGGTCCGTCTGCAATCACTAATAATTTTGGTGGTTTGGCTTGCCGAATGGCTTCAAAAACCCTGGCGGTTGTGTCAGGACGATTGAAGATCATCAAGGTAACGGGAGTTGTTAGTACGCACTCTTGATTCTGTCTAGGTGCAGTAATTTGAAAACAAGACTTCCCTAAACAAGATTGCTTTTCACTAGGTAAAGATTGAGTTTCTAAAA
>NZ_JBLZFY010000165.1:0-5903 GCF_050753365.1 Geminocystis sp. CENA526 | reverse complement strand
CCTAATTTGACTAATTCCTTACTCAGTATCGCTTCTAATCCGCTCATGGGTAGTGTTAACGCTGGAGTTAATGCCATTGGGCATACCGTCACCGTCAATCAGTTAATGGGATTAAATACCAAAGTATCCGCTATGCAACAAACCCTATCTCAAGTCATGGGATTAAGCCAAATTGCGGCGGGGGCAAGTGTGCTAACTTTAGGGGTAAGTGTGGCAGGTTTTGCTTATATGGGTTATAAACTTCATCAGATGCAAAAATCAATTAATCACCTTCAGCAAACGATGGAAACAGGTTTTAATAAAGTAGAAACTCGTTTAAATCGTCTTGACGAGAAGATGAGTCAAGGTTTTAATGTCGTTGTTGAAGGTTTAAATCAGGTTAATAGTCGTTTAGATGTGGTTTCTGGGCAATTAGCTTATTTATATTTATTGGTGCAGGATAGTCGAGAAAAACAGGAAAATCTAGGGAAAGCGATTTCTAAAATTCACAAAATGATGTTAATTAAAGAAATTACTACCTTACAAGCAGAATTAGAAGTTTTAAGATTATTTCCCGATGAATCCCCTCTATCAGCGATAAAAACGGCTAAGAATACTCGTTTATTTTTAAGTAATCAGGCGACGCAGTCAACCCCAGAATTAGAGGCAGAATTGCTATTAAATAGTGATGTATCAATTCAAGGATGGGCGGTTGCTATCGTCACCGAAGCGCATTTACTGTTACAAATGGGGGAACATCAGGTAGCAAAAGGAATGTTACGGGAGGAGATTGGGAAATTTAAAAAAATGGCTCATAATTGGAGTAATAGCCTGATAAAAGAGGGTAATTCGTCATTGTCAACGGCGTATCGTTTTTCCGCTTCTCCCTTTGCAGAATATATCACCCCCGAAAGAGTTACCAGAATTAAGGAAATTTCCCCTAGTGATTTTAGTTTAAATCAGGATCAACTAAGAGGCAAAAAAAATGAGGCAAATGTTGAGTTTGAAATGTCTTACGCCCAAGAAAGATACCCTAAATCATGGATACAAAAACAGATTGCGATCGCAGAATATTTAGACGGATTGAGCGAATTATTAGCAAGATTAGAGAGTTTAGAAGCCTTTGCGAATTTGTGCGAAAGTCGTAACCTGAAAAGCAGTAAGGAGATTTTGCCTGATGAAAATACCCCTTCGGGATTGTATTTGTTACCTGCGAATTGAGATTTCTTAAAGCTCTAAAGAGCTTACTACAAACGGTTCGATCGTTGAAAGTGGTGGAGTTCGATCGCCAAGGGCGGAGCTGCGCGATCGAGTTAATATTTATGAATAACCGAACTTCCCCCTTTGACAAAAACGAAAACCTATATACCTCAAGTATTATAGCCAATTAAAGTTATGTTCTATGTCTAATAGTGAGTCAATTAATTTAACTGCTTTTAACATTCTTGATTCATGACTTCCGCCAATGATGTGATAGGGTTTATTTTTTTGTTTTAAAACATCAATAAACCATCCGTGCATAGTCGATCTTAAATTTTCACTTTCTCTAGTTCCATCTTGTATAAAACCAAAATCAGGCTCTGTTAAAAGATAAAGACTATAATCATGAGAATCGGCGATCGCTTCAACTTCTTTACTATCCTCTCCTAAATAACGTCTATGCCAAATATAAGTTGCTAAAGCATCTGTGTCAGAAATAATTATACGGTTAGCCTTTATAGCTAAAGCATTTTCTAACTGAAGTTGTCCTTTAACAATCTCTAAAAATTCGTAAGTATCCCATTTTGTTGGATATGGAATTGATCTTCTTCCTTCCCAATAATAGCGACCATATTCTGGAATCCAGACAGTTTGATAGTATTGAGCTAATGCTTGAGCTAATGTTGTTGTTCCACTTGATTCTACTCCTAAAACACAAATACGTTTAGCAAAATATGCTTTAGCAGGAGGAGTGAGCATTTGCCAGTATTTATACAAATTTGACCTTAATAATGTTCCTGAAATCGGAAATTTAACCCTTTGTAAATCAATAGTTTGATGTTGGCAACCCATTAATTCCGCCCAAGGTTTTCCATAAGTTTCTGAGGTAAAAGCAATATCAGGTTTATTGGGCTTGAGAATTTCTAAAGTTCTTTTTGCCCAAGGTTCAGGAGATTCAGGTAAATCATCAATTACTTCTATCACTTCTACATCTGGATGTAAATATTTAATCCATTGACTTCTTATACTTCCTGCGATCGTCTGTTGACTATGATGACAAACAAGAACAATTAAATGATCAACTTGTTTTTTTGCTTCTGTTATTAGATAGTTATGCCCCAAATGAAAAGGATAAAATTTGCCAATTGTAACGCCTAATGTCATTGCTGATATTGTTCCCGTTCAAGTTTTTTGAATTGAATCAAACCTCTAACTGCCATTAATAAAAAAATAGCATATAAGAAACTGGTAAAATATAATGCTCTTGAAAGATAAAGCGGAATATAAACTATATCAACGACAATCCATAAATACCAACTTTGAACATAACGTTGCATTAAATATAATTGTGCAATAATGCTATAAACAGTAGTAAAAGCATCCCAAAATGGTGCTGAACCGTTTAATTTTATTAAGATTAATCTCAATGCCATTATTCCTAATATACTCAAAATAAAGCTAATTATGAGCCAAGAAAATTCTATATTTGTTATAGGTTTTTCCGTTTGATCCTTTCCTCCACGCCACCAAATCCAAATACCCTGAAAACTTGTGATTAAATAAAAAACTTGAAGACAAACTTCCCCATATAACTGTACTCGATAAAAAACAATACCATAAGCGATAACTCCAATTAAACCTAACCACCAACCTAATAACTGATTTTGAGACAATAACCAGACACTCCATGCAGAAAAAATCAAAGCAATTGATTCAAGAGGAGTTAATAATACAGGTAATTTAGTTTGCCATGAGAGAATTAGTAAAACAACACTTAAACTAATGCCAATAAAATTTAAAATCGTATTTTTTTTAAACAAAATTTCATCCCAAGCACATTATCAATAATTAGCATTTAACCATACAGTGATGACTATTACAGTTCGATTATATCTTTTAATTCCCCTAATATAAGACAAAAAAATATCTTTCTGATATATTAATATTAGGACTAAGGCTTATCATCATTTAACGGTAAAAACCTTGTCGGATAAATATTTTCCCTTATTTTAAATTGTCAAAGATAAAAGAGTAAAACTCTTATTAATAGAAGACTTATAAATTTAATTGATGACACGCTCTAGCTAAGTGCTAATCTTGTAAGCTAAAACGCCTTTAGGTTGAAACCCTAGACTAAAGATACTTGGGTTTCAGATGTTAAAACTGCCCATTAAATGCAATTGAGCTTAAAATAATATTCAATTTTTGGCTCAATCACAAAATCTGACTGGACGATCGAACCAACAGAATCAAAATGGTAAAATTTCCTAATCAGGATAACTTTTCGAGATAATTAGTTAAAACATCATTAATTAAATTTAAAGCATTAATTATCTCTGTTTCTTGATTTTCTGAAGATACAATAGCCAACATTTCGGACTTCACAAAGGTAAAACTTTCCCTTAATCTTTGAACATATTGTCTGTTATCTCGATCGTTCTTGGTATCATTATTACTTAGCTCAGTTTCATCGTTATCTCGAGTTCGATCGAGCAGTGTACCGTTGGCATCTTTATTATCCTTGTTTTCCTCCTTCATAATACTAGCATCCTCAGAAAGAGTATCGATCGAGCTGCGAGACTTTGTGTACGCCTGATCATCAATAGGATTATTAACTATTGTAACTTGTTCATCTGAAATATGAATTGTATCATTAATCTCAGGTTGATTACTATATGGAGGATTAATATTATTGCTAGAGGATTGAGTATTGGATAAAGTTGAAGATATTTTATCTACAGTATTTTGGGGATTTTCTGTTTTTTTAGACTTCTTAGAATTTTTACCAATATTACCAGTTTTCATTACTGTAGTATGTCCATCTTTATTAGTATAAGTTCGTTTTTCAGATTTCCTATTGGGATACAACTTCCGACGAATTTTACCCACGAAGGGATGGCTAACACCACACTGTTTAGCAATGTAATTGTCACACCAATCCATCCATTCCTCATTCTTTAACACAGTTTCTACAGCTTTTCTCTTATCTGCTGATGTTCTGCGTAAACCATGATTTGCGTTAGCACCCACCGAATAAAGGATAGCATCTGATTTTGAACCTTGTCTGACTTCAGCATTAATTTCCAATAAATCACATTTTTTAGTCGCCTCCAAACGATGAAATCCATCTGCTAAATAGTATTTTTCATCGTCAAAATATAAAATCACGGGAGGAAAATTTATCCCAGACTTCATCAATTCGGCATATTCTTTGATAATTTGTGAATCTAATTTACATCTTGACTGGGTTTCTGGAGTGGCGATGATCTTACTAATATCAACAGATTTTATAATGCCATCTTTAGACTTATTCTCCGCCAATGGTTTTACTGGATTATCATTAGTTGTTTTCATCATTGAATCACTAGACGAACTTAGATCCGATTCAGAACTATAATTCAGAGGTGATTGTTTATGTTCATCTGCTTTTATAGAATCAGAGGAAGACTTAATTAGTGAGTTATTATCAACATTCAAAGATGATTGATTATTTTCATCTACATTTGCACAATCAGGGGAAGACTTAATTAGTGAGTTATTATCAACATTTAAAGGTGATTGATTATTTTCATCTACATTTGCACAATCAGAGGAAGACTTGATTTCTGAGTTATTATCAACATTTAAAGGTGATTGCTCGTAATCATTAGTCTCAGATATTGTGTCAACAAAAGACTTACTATCAGATTCTTCATTACTATTTGTTGGCGATTTTTCATCTAAATTAGTTAAATTAGTCTCCAAATCAGAAATTTCTTCTTGATTTTTAGGAACCTGAATAGACATTTCTGAAACTTTAGACAGATTACCGTTATTTTTTTGTCCGACATCATCCTGACATTTAACTTCTTGTAATGTTGTTGTTAATTCTTCCGATTCGGAAAATAATTTAAGCTCCTTCGCTTCTGCTTGAATCCAGTATTCAGGCTTGTTGAGACTACTTCCTTTTTCAGTCAGTTTAATAATTTCACCATCAACAGCCATTACTTCACAAGTTTTTTTACTTAGTTGATGTTGTGTATCGGGATTTTTAAAAGTAACTATATCACCGACTTGAAAAGATGGATTAAATTGTACTTGAATCATTTTGAATCTCCTTTAGTTTTTATAATTCAGACAAACACTTGAAATCTTTACAAGTAATAAATTTTCGAGTGTCAGCCTTGTACTTTTTTTTAAGTTAGGTTGGGTGAAAAGGAGATGACAAAAACTGGGCGAATAATTAATGGATGGTTAACTAAGGGAAACTATATCTGGCAAGTCTTTTAAAAAATTGTCGGTGAAAATTTCTTAATATGTCTTAATATTAGTAGGGAAAAAAAAGAGTTAATTATGATCGATCAATTATCTCTTACAGCCGTTTTCAGATTAGACTTCTCCATAAATAATGGCGTAAAGCCGAGATACGTGTGAATTCAGACATTAATGTTAAATTTTCCTGACATTTAGCCCAAAAATGTTGATATAGCTTGGTTTGGAGAAATCTATTTGTGTAATAACTATAAACTTAAAGTTGCTTTAGACATGAAAGTATTTTAGGCACACTAACAAGATAATTATCTAATCTTTTCATATAAGTGGAAGATAACTTTGCCGAAAACAGAAGTGGAGTGGTTAAATTTAGCATCTCTCTAACCCTTTAAAAATCATACTACTTTCTATTGTACATTGCCGAAAATATAATTAACTCGGCAATGTTTCTTCAGTCTGTAGTTTATTTAGTT
>NZ_JBLZFY010000164.1:0-5967 GCF_050753365.1 Geminocystis sp. CENA526 | reverse complement strand
GTAAAATAAAAAATGACAACTAATTTTAGAAAAAATATTCTCGACACCCGCATATTGTGTCGCAATACATCCCACAGCTAAAGCAATCGATGCTCTTTGCGAAGTTGTTGTAAAATATTTTACGTTATATAACCTCAGTTATTAATTTTAAAGTCCACAATCTATTTTGTTTAGGTACTTATGCACTTTTCCACTAGGTTAATCATTATCTTTTTATTTTGGCTATTTTGTATCAATGGTAAATTAGTCAAAGCTCAACAAATTATCATTGATGGTAACACTGCAACCATTGTGACAAAGGATGGTGATAATATTACCATTGACGGTGAGACTTTATCTAAGGATGGAAAAAATTTATTTCATAGTTTTCTTGAATTTGGCTTAACTCCACAACAAATAGTTACTTTTCTTACCAATCCTAATATTCATAATATCCTCGCTAGAATCACGGGAGGAAACCCCTCTTATATCAATGGTTTAATTCAAGTTATGGGGGGTAACTCTAATTTATTTTTGATGAATCCTGCGGGGATTGTTTTTGGCGATCGAGCTAGTATAAATGTTCCAGCCGATTTTACGGCAACCACTGCTACTGGTATCGGTTTTAATAATGGCATTTTTAATGCGGTAGGTAGTAATGATTATAGTAATTTGACGGGAAATCCCACTAATTTTGTGTTTAACACTCAAGGGGGAAGTATCATCAACAGTGGTAATTTAAGAGTCGCTAATAATATCAATTTAATTGCAGGTAATGTTATTAACACGGGTTCGATCGAAACCACTAGCGGAAAAATCAACATACAGGCGGTAGAAGGCACATCAAGGATAAAAATAAGCCCTGAAGGTAGTTTATTGAGCTTAGAAGTCGATATACCCCAAGATGAGCAAGGAAATTTACTAGGATTTACCCCTCAAGATTTACCCTCTTTATTAACGGGAGCGACTCAACGGGGCGTTAATACTCCTAATATATCGATCGAAAATAATCAAATACAAGTCAAAAATACCAGTATTCCTAATGAATCGGGAATGTCGATCGTATCGGGTAAAATCAGCACAGAGGATGGGGAAGTAAATATTTTTGGAAATACAGTCAAAGTGATTAACTCCCCTGAAAGTGACAAAGTTATTGAAAGTGCAAGGGTTTTTATCAGAGAAAATGCCCTTAATCCTAGTGTTTTAAATAATTCTACAACCATTATTGATAATTCTGTTAATAGTGAAGTAGAAACTAATAATATATCCCAACCGTCAACACCCTCTCAACCGTCAACCCCCTCTCAACCGTCAACACCCTCTCAACCGTCAACCCCCTCTCAACCGTCAATACCCTCTCAACCGTCAATACCCTCTCAACCGTCAACCCCCTCTCAACCGTCAATACCCTCGCAACCGTCAACACCCTCGCAACCTTCCAGTTTTAATCAATCAACTAATTTTATCTCTCCTTTTGATCCCTTCTCAGAAATTTCTCGGAATTTACCTCCTTCCCTTAATAATCTCATTCAGCAACCTGTTACTCATACTTTGCTTAATAATTTCGATCGAACCGCTTATAATCTCGATCGAGAGTTTGTTGCTTTAAATACATCCTTTGGACTGTCTTTATATAGAATTGATCAAGCAAAAGAGATTTTAACCCTGATTGAAAAAGAAACCGATGAAAAACCTGCTTTTATTTTCGTCATGTTTACCCCTAAAGGTTATCAACCCGTTGATTTAGATGCAGAATTTGCCCAACGAGAAGCTATTTATACCCAAGAATATAGTAAAGTTGACGTTAATAAACCGAATCTTCAGCCCACTATTCCCTTTCAAAATTTTCCTGATGATCAATTAGATATTTTAGTGATTACAAAAGAAAAACCGCCTCTGAGAGTAGTTGTACCTATAACTCGTGAACAAGTGGTACAATCCGCTACTAATCTATGGATTAACGCTTCCGATCCTTTCATCTTAAATGATAGTTATAAACCCTATGCTACCGAATTATATACTTGGTTGATTGCTCCCCTTGAAGAAAAATTAAAAGAAGAAGAAATAACTAATTTATTATTTATACTTCCCACAGAAATCCGCTTTATCCCTGTTGCCGCCTTATATGACGGTAAAAATGAAAAGTTTTTAGTAGAAACATATAGCAGTGGTTTAGCACCCAGTTTAAACCTTAATGATAACCGCTATCGTCCCATTAAAGACTTACCATTATTAGCTATGGGGGCATCAGAATTTGGAGATGATGAAGTCACACCCCTACCAGCAGTAAGCCTAGAATTACCCACTATCAAAAAAATCTGGAATGATCAAGAATCTGAAAATTATCAACAGTATTTGAATAGTAACTTTACCTTACCTCAAATCAAAGCAAATTTAGCTCGACAACCTTACGGAATCGTTCATTTTGGTACTCATGGAGAATTTAATCCCAGTGAAACTGTCAATAGTTTTATTCAATTATACAATTCTCGCCTACCCCTAAATGAAAAACGGAAGCCTTTGCGGTAGGTACTGGAGGAGTAATTACTTTCGATGCCAATAATTACGTTGATAATGTTGCAGGAGATGCAAACTTAGAGATTTCACAACAAAATAGTATCTCCAATGATACTGTCAGTATTGATGCCACTCCGAGTGGAGTTATTGTTGGTTCTACTTTTGGTCCTAGCTAATACGTTAGTTAATACTTTCACCTTTGTCGAAAAAGTAACAAAATAAGATTGCTTCGTACCTTGCAATGACCTTGTGTTTTTGTATTAACTTTATATTTTAGTTTTGTGGCGACAACAAGAATATTTATTATTCGCAAAATATCCTTGAGAAAATGAACTATTTGCATAGTAGATAGGCAGATTTATTTATGAATAAAACTCAATTAAAATTTACCTTGATGGTAGGCTGTCTATCTCTTAATTTTTATAATACTGCCGTTTTTGCCCAAAATATAGACATTAACGATTCGACTGATAATATCAGTAATTCTACAGATTCGATCGATACTGAAACCGAATCAGAATATAAAATTCCCCCCATGATAGTGGATGAAAATAATGTACCGATTATTATTACCAGTTTTCCTTTAAATGGTTTTTCTCTTGATCATACCAAAAAATTTGAGATTAATAGTGCCTATCAAACAGGAGAAAATATCAGCGACAATTTCTATCTTAATACTATCTATAAATTAGATGGAAATGTGATTAATAGTTTAACAAAAAATAATATTTTTACAGCAGATTCCAGAGGAACTTATGTAAAATTAACTACTCTTAATAAAAGCAGTACAATCACATTAACTACTGTTGAGCCACAAAATGTGAGAGGTACAGGCATTCAGCAAACTTTTACGGGAAATTGTGGTATTCTAAATCAAAATGTTTCTAATCCTAATAGTCAATGTAGTTATTTACCTGCTTTAGTTACCGATCGAAATAGTATTGATCCTAACACTTTAATTCCCACTAGAATAGAACAATTAGGGAAATTAGGTCAAGAAGTATCTCCAGAAAATTTAGCAATTTTACAACAGCCAGGATTCCAAAATAGAGGGGTTAATGGCGAATTTTTTGGACTCGATCTATACTTTCCTAATGTGGGTAGATTTCCGGGTAATAGTCAATCCAATAAAACCGAAGTTACCCGTACAGAATCGATCGAAACCACTAATTCTTTAGGCATTTATCGTACCAGACAAATAGTTAAATCTAACAGTGAAAAAGCTATTTTAGCTAGGACTATTTACGGCGGAGGATTTATTATTAATGACGATAATTTTTTACTTAATAGTTTAGTCAATATAACAGGACAATTTTTACCCGAATTAGAACCAACTTTAGAAGGAAGTGAAGATATAGCTAATACGAATATTCATAGAAATTTATTTAATTCTGCTAATAATACTCGTATTCCTAGCGATAGTTTTGTGATTTATCACGCTGGTTTAGGTAAAATCAATCATCAAAAAATTAATGTTTTATCACCAAGTAAAAAAACAAATCTAGTAGGAATATTTAATAGTGTATGGTTAGGTTTATCTCCCGTAAGAAAACAAACATCTACGATTAATAGTTTTATTGTTAGTACCAGTCCAGAAAGACTTATTTTGAGGGCGGGTGGAGAAGGCGGATTAAATTCTAATATCAGTTTTGTTACTTCTAGTAATGAGCAAACCATTAATTCTATTAGTTTAAATAATTTTTATATTCAAGCCTATATTTCTTTATATGAAAGGGATATTAATTTTGTTACTCAACAAACTTTAACAGAAACAACTAAATATTATCCCCATCTAAGTTTTACAGGAAATATTACTGATAATGATCATATTTTTCGTTATTATGCAGGTTCAATTACTTCTGATCAACCTAAATTTTATCTAGGTGGTGATTATACTAAATTTGTTAATAATTGGCGTTTTAATTTAGCTTCCATTTATTATGTTAATCCTGATCAAGATTATTTTAGTAAAGTAGAAAGCAGTATTAATAAAAGGTTTTTATTAGGTAATAATTCTAGTATAACTTTGTCTTCTGGATTAAGATATGCTTGGAATAGAGATGATTCAAATATTTTAGAAAATCCTACGGATAATTTTGTCGGTATAGGAACAACATTAAGGGTTTATAATGTGGTTTTGACTTTAACTCAATTACTTGATCTACTTCCAGATTCGATCGGTAATAAACTGCAAGGAAGTATCTCTTTTCCCCTCATAAATAATGTTAGATTAAATGGTTATTTAGCACCCCAAAGAGACATCAATAATTATGGAATTGTTCTTTCTTATTCTTATAATTCTGATACTTTATTTAGTCTAAGATGGAATCGCAGTATTTATGATTTTGGGTTCGATCGATTTAACAACAAATTAGAAACCACAAATAATTATTATACTTTCTTTTTTAAAACTAAATTATGAGAATTAAGGCTTTTCTACAGTAGTTATGATAAATTACTAGAAAATAATCGATTTTCCCTTTCATGGGAAGATAATTGCCATATAGGCAAAAAAAGTAATAAAAATATTGCCTTTGTATTCTTGATTTTAGATTTAATTTGTAAATATGACAAAAAAAGTTTTAGTAACAGGCGCAACGGGTAGGACTGGTTCTTTGGTGGTGAAAAAGCTACAATCTAATGATTATGGTTGGCAAGTTGTACCCTTTGCTCGATCGAGCAGTAAAGCACAAGAAATTTTTGGTAATACTGATAATTTTATCTTCGGGGATATTTTATCACCTGACGATGTTTCGATCGCACTGGAAGGATGCGAAAAGTTAATTATTTTAACGAGTGCCGTGCCAAAAATGATTACTCCTCCTTCGGAAGGAAAACCCCCTGAGTTTGATTTTGAAACTAACGGAAAACCCGAACAAGTCGATTGGTTAGGGCAAAAAAACCAGATAGATAGCGCTAAAAAAGCTGGAATTAAGCATATTATCCTTGTCGGCTCAATGGGCGGTACAAACGAAAATCACCCTTTAAATCGTCTTGGCAACGGTAATATTTTAATCTGGAAAAGAAAAGCTGAACAATATTTAATGGATTCTGCCATAGATTACACCATTATTCGGGCAGGAGGGTTACTCGATAAACCAGACGGTAAACGGAAGTTATTAGTAGGCAAAGACGATGAATTTTTAGCTTCTCCTCCCAACGGCATTCCTACTTCTATCCCTAGGGGAGATGTGGCAAATATGGTAATTCAAGCCTTAAATAATCCTTTTGCCAAAAATAAAGCCTTTGATTTGATTTCTCAACCTGAAAATGATGATACCTCAATCTCGATCGACTGGGATGCACTGTTTCAATTAGCTTAAAGTAAACTAAAATGAGGTTTAGGAGTAATTACCCGTTACAACAACTTCGCAAAGAGCATCGATTGCTTTAGCTGTGGGATGTATTGCGACACAATATGCGGGTGTCGAGAATATTTTTTCTAAAATTAGTTGTCATTTTTTATTTTAC
>NZ_JBLZFY010000163.1:0-5998 GCF_050753365.1 Geminocystis sp. CENA526 | reverse complement strand
TAATTGTTAATTGTTAATTGTTAATTGTTAATTGTTAATTGTTAATTGTTAATTGTTGCCCGATCGAGCTTTTGATAGAATAAATTTTTAAAGGAAGATTGTCTTTCTTGTACGATTTCGGGACCAAAATTCCAGAGGCTTTCATAGAAGAAAAAACTCACTCCTCCAAAGCCTTTTTCTCTAGTGGAATTAACCTGTTCATTAATTAAATCTAAGGGGATCGATCGACCCTTTAAGCCTGTTAAAATACCGATAGCAGTGGGAATATGATCTTTAGCTAAAAGTAAATCTTTTTGGGCTAATTCTTTATTAAAAGAGTCCATATTATTGCGATAAATTTGAACAATTAATTCCTCAATAAAACCTTTTCTTTCCCACTTCGCCCAATCCATTAAAAACTCATTTTTAGAAAACTCTTGAGGATTAGGAGAAACCGATACAATTACATCATTTTTTACCTCTTTTATTAGGTGGAATAAAGTCTCCATATAATTAGTAATTTTGTTCGATCGCCACTCTACCCACTCAGGATTTTTTCTGTCTAAAGGAGGAGATTGTCCTTGATGCTCTTGACGATATAATGTAACGGTATAATCATCATAACCGAACTCGGAGGGATAGCCAAAATGATCATCAACTTGGATACCTTCAATGTCATATTTACTGACAATTTCTAAGATTAAATCCGTGATAAAACTTTGTACTTGGGGATGAAGGGGATTTAACCAAACTCTTTCATGGACATTGCCTTCTAACCAAATAGTACTACCATCGGGTCTTTTTGTTAACCATTCGGGGTGCATTTTTGCTAGTTGTGAATCCGCAGGCGCCATGAAGCCAAATTCAAACCAAGGTATCACTGCCATATTTTTATCGTGCGCTTCTGTGATAATTTCTGCTAATAAGTCTCTGTTTTGTAAGCCCTCGGTAGGATCAAGTTTTATCCCTATAGTGTCTTCCATGACTTTACTAGGATATAAGGTATAACCCCAATTCCACACGGTGGGATATATACTATTAAAGTTTAATTTAGAGAGGGTTTCGATCGAACTTTTAGTTTTTTGCGCAGAAAATAAAACATCACTATCAATATTGGTTAACCAAACGCCTCTAATTTCTTTATTTTTGAGAGGTTGACTATGGGAAAATTGGCTAAAACTATACACAAAAATACAGGTAAGGAAAAATAAGAGAATTAATCGTAAAAGTTTCATAAAAAAATAGTAAAAAATAGTAATTTTATTTTGTTATTAACATTAAGATACTGTTATTGATTGAGTTAACCACAATTTTTAAACTGCGAGAATTTAACTATGATACTCAAAATAAAGATGTCGGTGTTGTGCAGTAACTCGCTTCGCAATAAATTGACGAAGCTAATAGCGAAAATCTACTAAAGTGATTTAATAAACATTGTTTTTAATTAAAATATTTCAGCAATATGTTTTTATTTTATTTCTGAATTTAGTCGCTTTAGCTGACTTGTGCTGTTAGCCATGAAATTTATTTCTTGGCGAGTTATGCTACACTACCTAAAGTTATCGTTTATTCACAAATCGTTGATTTTGTCAATTTTTTTCAACATTCATTTCTTAGCGGATTATGATACATTACCTAAGTTTATCGTTTATTCACAAATAGTTAATTTTGTGAAACTTTATGTAACAAAATCATTGCCACAAACTTATTTATTTCTTGGTAAATTATTTTGTAATACTTTTGCTACGGGAAGAAGGTTTTTTCTTGTCAGTTTTTAATAATGGTGTTGTCATATTTTCGTATAAATTAAACAAAAATTCGATGCGGTTTAATTCACTGGAAAAAGGTTGTTTTCTATAGCATAAATCCACTGCTTTGTCAAGGTTTTGATGGGCTTTTATTAAGTCATTAGGCATGGTTAATCGATCGTACAAATCCGCTAAACTACTATCAGGATAATTGTTTCTAATATCCAGTATTTTTTGAGCTAAATTTGCCACTTTTTCCCGTTGTTTTGTCGTAACATTTTCAGGAAAAGGATAGTTATTATAAACAATAGTATTAGAATAACGATAACGACTTTCTAGTCTTCCACAAACATATTTAACCCAAGTCATGTGCATTTCTGATGTTAAGATTCCAAATAAAAATAAATCTGCATTAGGAATACAGCTACAACTATTAGCTACGATATTATCTTTACAAAAAAAACCAATAGGAATATATTTTCTATTTTCAGAGGTTAATAAAGGTATAAGTATATAATCTGTATTAGGTTGTCTAATTTCGCCAAAAAGAGTAGGAAAATTAGCTAGTTTTTTTGTTGCTTCTCTGTTACTTTCTAATCTTAATTGTTGAACATTTTTTACCCTTTCATTCATATACTTTAATTGTTTTAATTCTTGAGGTTGAATATCTACTAACCAAAGACAAAAACGTTTTTCATTATTAATAAATTCTTTAGCACTTAAAAAAGGTTTAATATATTTTTCTGCAAGAGGTTCGACTTTTAATAATTCTTGTTTTTCTGCTTCAGTCAATAAAAAGTTTCCTCCATCATTAGGCATATTACCAAAGTTAATTTCAGACACATTAGAAAGAGGTTTTTTGCGACTTGAGATAATTAAATCATTACCTTCTACTAAATAAGGGTTGATATTTTTAACCTGAATTTCTGTAGCTTCCCCTTTGATATTTTCATAGGAAAAAAGACGTTTATTATCAATATTTTCTAAACCAAAACCAATAATAACACAATGGACACCTGCATTATTTTTAGCCTCATTACTCCAAGAAAAAGTACGGTGGGCGAAGTGAATTTTTATCTTATACTTAGTGTATAATTCCTGCCATAAAATTCCAACTTGTTCGCCCTGAGAAATGGAATTTGTACTAACAAAAGCGCAACGAATTTTAGTATTTTGGATAAACTGAGAGGCTTTGAGATACCATGCACAAACATAATCTAAAACCCCTGCATTTTTCACCCCATTAAACACTAAATTCATGTCAGCTTTTTGCTGTGAATTTTGATAACTTTTGCCCACAAAAGGAGGATTACCTAAAATAAAATCTATGCCATTCTCCCCCTTTAGTAAGGAGGGTTGGGGGGGATTAATAATATTTTTCCAATCGATTTGTAAAGCATTACCATGAATAATAGTAGCGGATTTAAGGAGAGGTAAACGCACAAAATATTGACCAAATTTATTACTAACTTTAACATTCATTTGATGATCAATTAACCATAAAGCAACTTCTGCAATTCTCACGGCAAATTCATCGTATTCAATGCCAAAAAATCGATCGACATCAACTTTAATGAAGATATTTATATCAATAAATTGCTCTTGTTTATACAACTCTTTTAAGACTTTTATTTCTAATTCCCTTAACTCTCGATAGGTGATAATTAAAAAGTTACCACATCCACAAGCAGGATCAAGAAATTTTAAATTAGCGATTTTTTCGTGAAATTCTTTAAGTTTATTTTGATTATTTTTTATCTTGTCAAATTCGGTATATAAATCATCTAAAAATAGAGGTTTAATAACTTTAAAAATATTTTTTTCAGAGGTATAATGAGCGCCTAAATTACGTCTTTGATTAGGATTCATCACCGCTTGAAACATCGAACCAAAAATAGCAGGGGAGATTTTTCCCCAATCTAAACTACAGGCTTTTAACAACATTTCTCGCATTTCACTATCAAAGGAAGCAAAAGGCAATCTTTCACTAAACAATTTGCCATTAACGTAGGGAAATTGAGCTAAATTTTCGTCTAAATTTTTGAGTCTTTTATCTTCAGATTGATCTAAAATATCAAAAATAGAGGCGAGGTGCATAGCTAAATCGCTTCCGTCTTCTTTGGTATGCAAATCGATATATTCTTGAAAAATTCCCTTGTTAAAGATATTAGTATCGTCAGCAAATAAACAAAATAATAATCTTACTAAATAAACTTCTAATTCGTGACCATTATAACCGATTTTCGCCAGTCGATCGTGCAATTCTCCCATTAATTCGGCGGCTTGGATATTGACAGGATCGCCTTCTTGATATACTCTTTTTTCATACCCTGCAATAAAGTCAAATAAGTGGACATTATTAACAAAATCTTTTAATTCAAATTCGTTGATTATGTCATTATCTAAATCATATAAACGGAATTTTTGAAAGTCGGAAACGAGAATATATTTAGGCAATTCATACTCTTTTAATCCTTGAAAATAATCTAAGGCTTGTTGATAGGCTTTATCTAAATTTTTGCCCTTTGATTTATGCTCAATTAAAATAACTCCTTGCCAAAATAAATCGATAAATCCATGTTTATTGTTTAACTTTTTCACAGATTTTTCAAAGGTAGCAACCCGTCTTCGGGAAATACCAAAAACATGAAAAAATCCATCCCAAAATGATTTTGCTTCGGCATTTTCGGAGGTTTCATTAGCCCATTCATGGGTAAAGTTAATGGCACGATTTTTGATTTCATTCCAACTTAAAGGCATGGTTTTAGCAAAGTATTAATGATGAGATAATAAGGGGTAGAGAGAAATTTTTTATTAACTATAATATGAATAAATGATAAGATAATAAAGAAAAAATATATATAGATAAAATTTAGTTAAATTTATGTTGGCAGAAGAATTATTGGCGTTAACTCTCAAAAAAGGTATTAATGATGTAGAAGTATATCAAGTAAATTCCTATTCTCGTCCTCTTTCTTTTGAAGCCAATCGTTTAAAACAAATTGAAAGTTCACAAACTACTGGTATTGCTTTAAGATTATGGCACAATAGTCGCCCTGCTTTAGTGGTTGCCTACGGGGATTTTAATGCTGATGATTTAATTACTAAAGCTATGACTATTTCTGCATTAAATGAGCCTGAAGAATGTCTTTTAAACCATGAAGCAAAGTTAATCTATCCTAATTCTACCTCAGAACCTGATGTGCAATCTCTGATTACCCAAGGGAAAAGTTCGATCGAACATATTACGGAAAAATATCCAGATGTGATAGTAAGCCTTGATATAGAGTGGGAAACGGAAACTACTACTTTGGTTAATTCTAGGGGATTGTATTGTCAACAAACCGACAATAGTTATTCGGCATCCTTGGGAGTGGAATTAGTGCGAGATGAAGACTTTTTAGGTATTTATGATGGGGTATATAGTCATCAATTCCTTGATTTAATGCCGATGATGGAGACAATTATGCAAAAATTACAATGGGCGCAAAAAAACGCTACTCTCCCGAAAGGAAAAATGCCCGTGTTATTTACTCCTAATGCCGTTGTCACCCTTTGGGAAACCGTCAGCGAAGCCTTAAACGGCAAGAAAATTCTTGATAAATCATCCCCTTGGAGTCAATCACTGGAAAAACAAGTTATCTCCCCTTGTCTTAATGTGAGTCAACAACCTAATTTACAACCCTATAATTGCCCATTTGATGACGAAGGCACAATTACTCAATCTCTGAATCTCATTGACAAGGGTATTTTAAAGAATTTTTACACTGACAAAAAAACTGCTAAAAAATTGAATATCCCTAATACGGGTAACGGTTTTCGCCCTAGTTTGGGTAGTTATCCTACTCCTGATTTAGTTAATCTTGTCATCGATAAGGGTAACTTTTCTTTTCAAGAGTTAATCAAAAATATGGGCGATGGTATTATTATTGATCAAATTTTGGGAGAAGGCGCAGACATTTCTGGAGATTTTTCCTTCAATATTGATTTAGGCTATCGAGTCAAACAAGGAGAAATTATCGGTAGAGTTAAAGACACCATGACGGCGGGTAATGTTTATCAAGCCTTACTTAATGTTAGCTTATTAGGACTCGATCGAGTTTGGAGTGGTTCGTGTTATACCCCTTCGATCGTAATTGATAGTTTATCTGTTATAACAGAATGATATTCGTGACATCTCCCACACTGACCTAACGGTACAGATGTGGGCTTCTTAACTTCGCAATTAAGAGTTTCTGCTTCACAGGACGGCACTAGCCTTACAGACAAGT
>NZ_JBLZFY010000162.1:0-6074 GCF_050753365.1 Geminocystis sp. CENA526 | reverse complement strand
CAATAACTTCATCTTAATTGAGAATGAATAGGCAGATTAAATCTATCCATTTTGTCTTCTTTTTTTAGTATTGGGTTTTGATTTGTTTTAACTTTTAATCTGAGTTTAGATCATGATCAAGTAAGACGCAAAAAAAATGAGGCAAATGTAGAGTTTGAAATGTCCTACGCTCAGGAAAGATACCCTAAATCATGAATACAACAACAGATTGCGTGCGCGCAGCGTGCCTTTGGCATCGCAGAATATTTAGACGGATTGAGCGAATTATTAGCAAGATTAGAGAGTTTAGAAGTCTTTGCGGATTTGTGCGAAAGTCGTAACCTGAAAAGCAGTAAGGAGATTTTGCCCGATGAGAATACCCCTTCGGGATTGTATTTGTTACCTGCGGATTGAGATTCCGTAAAACAGGCTTCTAGCCTGTAAATAAAGCTCTAAAGAGCTTACTACAAACGGTTCGATCGAGTTTGGGAGATTGCTTCGTTTCCTCGCAATGACAAGGAGGAGAGAGGGTTCGATTGAAAAAAGTGAGAAAGTTTGATCGTCAAGGGGGCGCTGCGCGATCGATCCTTGATTTTGTTATAACTATAAAAAATATCTAAATTTTTAGTCATGGAAAATATTAATATAAATCAAAGTATCATCGATCGAGCTGAACAATTAAAAGCTAAATTACAGGAGGCGAGTTATGCCTATTATGTGTTAGATAATCCCATTATGGATGATACTATTTATGATCAACTTTATCGAGAATTGCAAGATTTAGAAACTCAATATCCTAGTTTAATTACCTCTGATAGCCCGACTCAAAGGGTAGGGGATAAACTCGATAGACAGTTTAATTCAGTCGCTCATAATATACCTCTTTATAGCTTAGAAAATGCTTTTAATTTTGAGGAGTTAAATAACTGGCAAAATCGTTGGCAAAGACAAATAGAAAATAACCCTAATTTTAATTATATTTGTGAGTTAAAAATAGATGGTTCAGCTATCGCCTTAACTTATGAAAATGGTATTTTTATTAGGGGTTTAACAAGGGGAGATGGTGTCATGGGGGAAGATATAACCCATAATTTACGCACAATTCGATCGATTCCCTTAAAGTTAAATATGGATAATCCTCCCCCGATTTTAGAAGTGAGAGGAGAGGCTTTTTTTCCCTTAGAAGAATTTAATCGTATCAATCAAGAAAGAGAAAAAAATCAAGAGGATTTATTTGCTAATCCTCGCAACGCTACGGCGGGAACTTTAAGACAATTAGACCCAAAAATTGCGAGTGAAAGAAAGTTACAATTTTTTGCTTATAATGCCTATATTTTACCTGAAAATAATTGCTTTGATACCCAAGAAAAAGCCCTTAATTTTTTACAACAAATTGGTTTTTTAGTCAACCCTAATTATCAAGTTTTTGCAGATTTAAACCAAGTCAAACAATATCTTGATATATGGGAAATCGATCGAAAAAATTTGCCCTATATGACTGATGGAGTAGTGGTAAAAATCAATCAATTTTCCTTACAAAATGAGTTAGGTTTTACTCAAAAATTCCCCCGTTGGGCGATTGCCGTTAAGTATCCTGCGGAGGAAATGACAACTACCGTAGAAAAAATTATTGTCAATGTGGGGCGCACTGGTGCTGTAACTCCCCTTGCAATTATGAAACCTGTGACTTTAGGAGGCACGATCGTGCAAAGAGCTACTTTACATAATGTCGATCGAGTGCGAGAATTGGATATTAGAGTGGGGGATACCGTGATTATTCGCAAAGCAGGAGAAATTATCCCCGAAGTAGTGGAAGTAATTAAAGACTTGCGCCCTGCTAACAGTCAACCTTACCAGATGCCGAGTCATTGCCCTGAATGTGACTCAATTTTAGTACGCCCTGATAATGAAGCCGTCACTCGATGTGTTAATAGTTCTTGTCCTGCTATTTTGCGCGGTAGTTTGATTCATTGGGCAAGTCGAGATGCGATGGATATTCGAGGCTTAGGGGAAAAAGTGATTATCTCCCTTTTAGACTATAAATTAGTAAAATCGATCGCAGATTTATATAAATTACAAGACTTTGAAATCAAAGATTTAGAGCGCATGGGTGAAAAATCTGCCCAAAAATTAATTACCGCTATTGAAGATAGCAAAAAGCAACCATTTAACCGAGTTTTATTTGGTTTAGGAATTCGTTATGTAGGTGCAGTTAATGCTCAAATATTAACAGATAGTTTTCAAAATATTGATAACTTAATTCAAGCAAAAAAAGAAGACTTAGAAAGAGTTTATGGTATAGGGGAAGAAATAGCTAATTCCGTAGTAGAATGGTTTACTATTGTTGATAATATTAAGTTAATTAATGAATTAAAAATCTTAAAAATTAATTTTCAATCAGATAATAATAGTAATAAAACTGACCAAAAATTAACAAATAAAACCTTTGTTTTAACAGGTACATTACCCACATTAAAAAGAAATGATGCTAAAAAATTAATTGAGTCAGCAGGAGGAAAAGTTAACAGTAGTATTAGTGCTAAAATTGACTATGTGGTAGTAGGAGAAGATGCAGGTTCAAAGTTAGAAAAAGCCCAAAAATTAAACTTAAAAATCATCAGTGAATCAGATTTATTAGACTTATTAAACAATAATTAATATAGGTTTGTAGTGAGGGCTTTAGCCCTTATTTTAGCATTTCAAATCTAATTATCAACATTATTTTGTAAATAAAATTTATACCTTTCTTCTAATTGATTAAAGGTTAGTTTTTTTGTCCAAAATTCTACTAAACTATGCCCTAAAGCGTAGGCTTCTTTATCAGGATAATCATTATTTTCTATTAATAAAGTCCATAAAGATAGTAAATCAAACTGCATTTTATCTTCACTATTGGTACTTAATAAAGAGAATAGTTCAAAAGCTAATTGCAATTTTCCAATGACAACGGGTAATTGTTCAATGGGGATTTTTTCTGCTAGTAATAAAGCTAGACGAGGTGAACCAGTAGTAATGGTTGAAATAAATTGTAAAACTGGACTTTTGAGGAGGGTTGTCAATCCTTGACTGGTTGCCATTTGAAAGGAGTATTTATCGATAATTTTCGCCGCCGTGATACTTTTTGCTTCTAGGTTACGGAAAAAACGGGCAAGTCTTATCTGTTTTGCAGGTTCGATCGAACTTAAAATAGTAATAGCTAAAACGTCATCATACCAAGAATCTCGATCGAGAGAAAGGTTAACCAAAGGTATCACTTCATTACAATATTCCCCTAGGGTTTCCTGACGGTATTTAACGGCTTCTCGAATAGAGATTTCCTTCGGGAAGTTTCCTGTTTGCCAATTATAAGGGGGTAGCCATTCTCGGATAGGGCGCAGTCGATCGACTTGAGTGATAATAGTAAAAATGGGAATTTCCTGTACATTTTCCCGTAACTTGACTAAAAAATCCTTATCCATTTGTAAAGCTGGATCAAGAGCAGGATTTAATAGTAAGATAATATCAGCATTTTGGGCATATTCTAACACCTGTTGAGCATAGTTCGATCGATCGATTTGCTCATAACCGGGGGTATCAAAAAGATTTAAAACTTCTCCAGTATTGGCTTTCCATTGATAACTTTTGATGTCAGTGGTGCTAGGTAAAATATCAACTTCGGCTTTTTGGGTATTAAAAAGAGTGTTAATTAAACTGCTTTTTCCTGCTCCTGTTCTACCCACTAGAAGAATATTAACAGGTTTTTGGGCAATTTTTTCAGGATTTTCAGCTTGAGAGAGAATCTCTTGTAAAGTCTGGGTTTTCGTCTTCGGTAAGATGTCATTCTGAGGGATAAACTTATCAAGGGGTAAATTATCACCGCCATATAATAAAGCCGTTTGACGGGCAAGATTGCGCAACGCCACTTCCCTTAACACTTGAGATAGATTGATTAATAACTCCTGATTAGCTTGTTTATTACTTCCCTCACTCGCCAACTTAGTCATAGCCACCGCAGGATTTATCGCCCATTGCGCCCAACTCCACACTTGTAATAATTTACGGGCACTCGGTTCAACTTTGCGGTATAATTGATAACCTTGATAACCTTGAGCGATGGTGACTTGATTTAACGCAGGAGACAATTTCGTCATCCACTTATCCATATCATCCACTGTACCTCGAATTAAACCGTAGGCTTGAGGAATATAGATATTCAATAATGGATATTCTACTTCAGGATGATATATTTTTGCGATCGAAGTGACTAAATCTTGACAACGTTGAAAAAATAACTGTAAATCCTCCCAAATGGGGGCATCTTCTCTAGTTTTAACGATAACACTTTGTAAGGCTTCCTCTAACTTAGGAATAATCTCAGGATTGTTATTATTGAAAGTAGTAATTTTTAAATCCTGTTGTACCTCCGAGATGATATTTTCCACATTAGGAAACATGGGTTTTGTCCATTTTACCAACAACCAACGCCAACCCACGAAAATTGCGACAAAAATCGCCCATATCCAGTTAATACCCCATGCGTGAATTTGTAAACCCGTTGCCACAGCAAAAAAGGTAATTAAGACGATAATAGGAGTTGCGAGAATAAACCATTGCCAAGATTTTAAGCGAATCATTGTTAAGAATTAAGAATTAAGAATTAAGAATTGAGAATTATGGCTTTTTACAGTTTGAATTTAACCTAATATCTGATACCTGATACCTGATACCTGATACCTGATACCTGATACCTAATACCTGATACCTGATATTTTTTTTGACATAATTTATCATATTGAAAGTAAATTTTATAAATATTCTCTCCATTGTACTGCAAGATTTTGAGGATTTCCTGCTAAGGAAAAAAGCAATACTCCCTCAATTTTTTCATTATCAATTACTTCTTTTAAACGAGTTAATTGTTTATCTGTAATCGCAATGCCATTATACTTTTTAGCATAAGCTAATTCTTCCCTAAAATTATTATCATTATAGGCTTGAATAAAGACTCGATCGACACCCCAAGCATCAAAATCGGCGGCAAATTCTTTTTTCGCCCAATAGGGATTATGATGACAAATATCAAAACTCACATTAGGATTAGCTTTTTTAATAGATGTAATCATTCTTTGCACAAAATTAGTTAATATGGGAGTCCGATTTTCTTCGGAGGGTAAACTGCTGTGATACCCTAAATAATCATCCCATTGCACGGCATCAATGTTGGGATATTTCTGCACAAATTCCGTTGTCATGTCAATAAAAAGATTCGCAACTTCAGGGTTATTGACATCTAAAATATAATGATCAACTCCATCATAGGTTCGATCGATCCCCGGTACAAGCCAATTTTTCGACTTTGCTAAATTAAAAATAGGACTACCATGATCAATTTTAATACCTTTTTCAAAATAAGCATGAACTTCCATACCTTGTTTATGGGCTTCATCAATTAACCAATGTAACCATTGCTCTCGAAACTTGTTTGGACAACGTTGTAAACCGATATGTTTTTGCATCACCTCACTATCATACATAGTGCAACCATTTCCAGCTACTCCATGAATGATAGTATTAATACCTTGAGAGCGATAATGACGGACTTTTTGACGAATAGCATCTTCAGAAGCATTATTAGTAATCTCATATCTACTCATGTATATACCGATAATTTGATTCGTTTCCAGTAATTCCACAGGTGCAACATTAACAATAGTTTCTTTTTTCAATTCGGGAGTATTAGGAGGAGGAGAATTTTCGGAAGGAATAGGATAGTTGTCTTCTAATAAAACAATAGTGGGAGGAGTCTGTTGCCGAAAAATAGGCAAATCTATCTCTTTGATTAATTCCCAATAAGGAGAGAATTTTTGTTGATACTCTTGTACAACTTCTGTTTGAGAAACGTGGTTTATTCCATTTTCCACCCCCTCAGAAATTTTTTTTGTACCCAAGGCAACTGAAAACCCTTACCGATTAACCAAAATATGCCAACCCAAAAAGTTAATTTTACAACAACTTCGCAAAGAGCATCGATTGCTTTAGCTGTGGGATGTATTGCGACACAATATGCGGGTGTCGAGAATATTTTTTCTAAAATTAGTTGTCATTTTTTATTTTAC
>NZ_JBLZFY010000161.1:0-6148 GCF_050753365.1 Geminocystis sp. CENA526 | reverse complement strand
GTGAGAAATAAATTGACTCTAGTTATTAAATTTCAGTTTTCAGATATAAAAATCTTATTGTATGAGCAAACGAAAATGAAACAATCCAATTATCAAGAAATCTCTAAAGCAACAATTCTAGCTGGTGGACTTGCTGTAGCTGGTGTGTTAGTTAATGGCGAAAGCGCCCAAGCCCAATTTATCGGGGGAGCATCCCAATCCCGAGTGTCCGCCGCCGTCACTAGCATTCTCACCGATGGTAACACTGCTACCACCAATAGCTTTGCCATTGAGCAAGTATTGCCCTCTGCTGACTATATATTCAGCGGTGCTGTTGTAGTAAACTTAGGTTACGCTACAAACGTTCATGTTGGGGCGAATAGTAACGTGCGCGCCCCTGTTATTACTTCGGGAACGCTTACTGCCCCAGTAGTGGCAAACGCATCTACCACCCCATCGGTTGAACGTGCCACTGCTAATTCTATTACGGCAGCCACTGCCGCCAGTCGGTTTGGGGATGTGTCTGGTATCGTCCGGGCTTGGACTGCTGGTACTTCCGTCTTAGATTAGGGACTTGCGCTTTGATAATGTACCTTTTGGGCGAACGCAGTTCGCCCCTACATTGTGGACAAAATCCGTTACTGTAGGGGCGCAAGGCTTGCGCCCTCCGCTCGATCAGGTTTGCTGATCACCCTAAGTAGGGCGAGAGCCTTCGAGAGCCCCGGCAGCTAAGGGACTTGCGCTTTGATAATGTGCCATCTAGCTGGTCTGATTCTTCTACAGAGCGATTTTTAGACTGGGATATTATTCCCACGCAAGTCCCTTAGTTCTCTGTCCTTGGCGGGGTGGGTGGCCGTCTGGTTCAGCCGAGCAGATCCGCCACCGCCGGGGTACTGATTTCGCTACTGCCCCTTAGGGGGGTGTCTGAAACGGATAATTGATCCCCCCTAGCCCCCCTTATAAAAGCTTGTAGGTTGTAGGTTGTAGGTTGGGTTGAACAATAACAACTCTTGTCTGTCAAACATGATCGACGCTTGAGCGAAACCCAACTGCACCGATGTCTTTAAGAATGTTGGGGTTCGCTCAAACCATTACATAGAGCGGCTTTCTCCCAAGTATTAAGTCGCTCAACCCAACCTACGGATCAAACGTCTTCTGAGTGGTTGCCAATAACCTGAATCTTTCTAGCTCTGCGGATGCAGTCGTTGTAATGATCATATTCTGTAATCGTATTCCCTACTATCAAACCGCTTGGAGTTACCGAGTATTGGGTGAACTGTACACTCAATCGGGCCTCGATTTTCAGGCGGGGGTATTTCCAGATGCGGTGTCTCTTGACCGTTATTTAAGGTTACAGCAGGGAGAAGATATACCCCTTTTATTGCAGTTTGAGGTGTTGGGGCAAGATGCCCTGCAGGGGATGCAACAGGAGGGGGCGTTAGTGGTCTATAGCCACGCAGATCCGCGTCAGGCTTTGGGCAACACCATCACGGGTAGTCAAGACACCGTTACCCAAGCCGTGGCCAAACAGTTGCAATGTCAGCCTCATGTTTGGCTGCCCTTAGCCCATCGAGTTATTTGGTTAAACGAAAGGGACATCAGGGAAACACCCCTAGGGCAGATAGAAGCTCTAGCCCAAGCAGTTGGTTTAAGGTTTAATAGCCAAGATTATCCGGTCGAGAATTTATTAGATTTTCCAACCGATTCGGCGCCTTGGCAGGAATGTTTTAGCAAGGAAGAGCAGTTATTAGTCCACTGTCTCTTTAAACCCTTGCTGCTATTCGGCGGAGATGAAACCGGCGAAACCTTCAGGGAAATATTTTTAAATTTGGTTAAAGAAATCCATTGGCAAACTTGGCTGGATTTATTAGCGACCTTACAACAAGACCTGTGGAAAATACTCCCCGACCAGCGGGAGTTGGTCTATCAGGAAATCAAGAATTCCTTGATTGGTTCTTTTGCTGATTATGGTTTAGCGAAACAAGGGGCGGAAATCGCCCATCATCTGGGCAATCAATTCACGCAACAAGGTCATTTTGCTTTGGCTGAGTCTTGGTATCTCAAGGCGATTGAACTAGATACTGAGCGTTCTCAATCTTATTATAATTTGGGGGTTGTCAAGGAAAAACAACAACAATGGCAATCGGCGATCGCCTATTATCGTCAAGCGATTGCTTTCAATTCTCAATACGCCAAAGCCTACTATCGTTTAGGTTTAAATCTCAAACAGCAATTAATTAACCAGAGAGAAAACCTCGAAGACGAGAAAAAGCAAGCAATCACCCTGGAAATAGGCGAATGCTTGACTCAGGTTTTAAATCTTGACCCCAATCATCCTAGTATCAAATTTCAACTAGCTAAATTTTGGCAAGATCAAGGAGATTTAGCAAAAGCAAAAAGTCTTTTAACAGCGAAGGAATGGGACTTATTACCAGATTTTGTTGCCTATTTAATTAATACAGGGAATAAATGGGAGCGACGGGGAAAATTCCTTCAGGCGCAAAACTGTTATGAGATGGCTTTGGAGTTTGAACCTTCGGCCATTGAACCCTTATTTAATCTTGCCGTCATCTTTCAACAACAGGACAAACTCCCCGAAGCGATCGCCTATTATCGCCAAGTGTTAACCCTTGACCCTAATTACATTCCCGCGCTACAAAATTGTGGCATAGTTTTAGACAAAATTGGTTATATTCATGAGGCGATCGGCTATTATCAAAAAATCTTAACTATAGACAATGACCATCTTGCAGCCCTGAAAAGTTTAGCATCCTGTGCTGAAAAACTCGGCAAAATAGCCAATGCGGTCGATTATTGTCATAAAATTGCGCAATTAGAGCCGCATAATTGTGGTAATCACTCATTTTTGTTGTGGTGTTTTGGGGCATTGACCATTGTTTCTCCCCAGGAGATTCTTGATAGTTCCTATCTCTGGTATATCTACCAAGTTGTTAAACAGAGCCTTCCTACCCTCAAACACCATCCGAGACAATCAGACCCCGATCGCCGATTGCGTATTGGCTATATTTCTCCTGATTTTCGTCGTCACTCCTGTAGTTTTTTTATTAAGCCTTTATTAGAAAATCATCATCACGATCAATTTGAAATATTTGCCTACGCCGAAGTCGCTAAAGAGGATTACGTTACCGAAAAAATCCGAGCAGCCTGCGATCACTGGCGCTGTACTGTGGGTTTATCAGATTTAGAAGTAGCAGAGTTAATCCAGGCAGATCAAATCGATATTTTGGTAGATTTAGCCGGTCACACTGCGGGGAACCGCCTTAAAGTGTTGGGAATAAAACCCGCCCCCATTCAGGCGACCTATTTGGGTTATTTTGCCACCACGGGTTTACCCACCATTGATTATTGGATTACCGATGAGGCCTTACATCCTTTAGATACTCCCGAATTAACCAGTGAGACAATTTGGCGTTTACCCCGTTGTTATCTAACCTATAACAACTATCTCGACACCCCAGCGGTTTCACCCCTACCTTTTGAAAAAACGGGTTTAATTACCTTCGGTTCTTTTAACGATACAAGGAAAATAACATCTGAAACTATTCATGTTTGGTCTGAAATACTCAAAGCTGTTCCCAACTCTCGTCTTTTGATGAAAGCAATCCGTCACGCTGGAGTCGATCCTAGAGTTCAGGACAACTTGATCAATAACTTTGTTGAAAGGGGAATTAGTGCCGATCGATTATTCATTCAAGGGGGGTTCTTAGATGATGAAGCACATTTTTCCTCCTACAATAATGTTGACATTCATCTTGATCCGTTTCCCTACGGAGGCTGTACCACTACCTGTGAAGCCCTATGGATGGGAGTACCCTCCCTCACTTTAGCAGGAGGGCGTAATATGGAACGTCTTAGTGTCACCCTCTTAAAAGCAGTGGGTTTGGATGAGTGGATTGCTAATACATCCGAAGAATATGTACAAAAAGCTGTTCAATTTGCTCAAGATTCTGCCTATTTAAGCAATTTACGAGCTACAATGCGCGATCGCCTTTCTCACTCAGAATTGTTAGATGCCAAAGGAATGGCAGAGACGATGGAATCGGCTTATCGACAAATGTGGCATATCTATTTAGATGAACAAAATAAGGTTGATTCTCCTCCCCTTCCCTTAGTTACAGAGGAGGATAGTGCGGCATATTATCATCAACTTGGACGAGAAAAAACTGTTACAGGAGAATTAGAGTTAGCTAAAAACTTCTATTTACAAGCGATCAAAATAGATCCTACCTATGCTAAGTCTTATCATAATCTGGGCTTTTTAGCGGCACAACAAGGACAATTACAGGAGGCGATTAGTTATTATCAACAAGCAATTCAATCTCAACCTGATTATTCTAGCGCTTTTTATCATCTCGGATTGGTTTATGAACAGTTAAAAGAGACAGAAAAGGCGATCGCCTGTTATTCCCATTCTGTGCAATTAGATTCTACTAATGTGGAGGCTTATAAAACCCTCGCCCAACTGTACGATCGTCAAGAAAATTACCCCAAAGCTGAAAAATATTACCGTTGTGCATTATTGCTACAACCAGACAATTTAGAATTACGCTATAACTTGGGAGTAGTTCTCTATGAACAGAAAAAGTTTGATAAAGCAGTCAGTTGCTTTCAAAAAATTATTCAAGCAAAACCCCAAGATTCGATCGCTTATCTACATTTAGGGATTAGTTATAAAAAGCAAAAACTGTTAACTAAGGCAAAAAGTTGTTTTGAAAAAGCGATCGAGTTAGACCCGAACTATGGCATGGCATATTACAATTTAGGAGTAGTTTATAGTCGTCAACCCAATAGCAAAAAGGCGATCGATTGTTTTCGTCAAGCCCTTCGCTGTGATCCCGATCATAAATTAGCCTATACAGCCCTCCTTTTTACTCTCAGTAGTGTAGAGGAAATCAGTTCAGAAGAAATTTACGATGCTTCCTCCCAATGGTATCGATCGAAATCATCATCCATTGCCCAAGCTCAATAACGAACCAAATATCAAAAGAACTATGACTATTGCTAAAGAATCTTATTTCCAACACAAACTCAAAATTGGTTATGTGTCCCCTGACTTTAAACGTCATCCCGTTGGAGAGTTTATCGCCCCAATTATTAAACATCACGACCGTCAAAAATTTGAAATTTATTGTTATGGGGAAATCCGCAAAGTTGATGAAATAACGGAAGAAATTCAGTCTTCTTGCGATCACTGGCGATCAACCTTTGGACTTACTGATGCAGAAGTAATCGAGCAAATTCAACAGGATCAGATTGACATCCTAATTGATTTAGCGGGTCATACAGAAGATAATCGTCTGCCGATCTTTTTTGCCAAACCTGCCCCTATTCAGGCTAGTTACTTAGGTTATTTTGCCACCACAGGTATTCCCACTATGGATTATTGGATTACTGATCATCATTTACATCCCTTAGATACTCAAGAAAAAACTGCCGAGACTATATGGCGACTCCCCAGATGTTATATAGCTTATCAACCTTCCCCAGAAACTCCAGAAATTAATCCCCTTCCTGCTTTGAGTTCAGAACAGATAACCTTTGGTTGTTTCAATAATTTTTCTAAACTTAATCCTTTCCTTTTATCCTTGTGGGCAAAAATTCTTCAGGCGTTACCCCATGCCCGTCTCATCCTCAAAACCCATTATCATAATTTAGATGATCCTGAAGAAAGAGAAAGTGTTGAATTATTCCTCCAAGAACAAGGTATTAATCTTGAACAAGTTGAATTGATTGATTCACCAATATTGGCGGAGGATTATTTTTCCTTATATCACCGTATCGATGTTCACCTGGATACTTTTCCCTATAATGGTTGTACGACTACCTGCGATGCTCTTTGGATGGGGGTTCCGGTTTTAACCCTTGCTGGCGATCGTAAAATTCAACGGATGGGTAATAGTCTCCTACAGGCGATCGGTTTAGCCGATTGGGTTGCTCATACTCCCCAAGAGTACGTTAATAAAGCCATTAATTTTGCTCAGAATATAGATTCGATCGCTCAATTACGAACTAGCTTAAGAGAGCGTTTTCAAAAATCTCAACTGGGAGATATACAAGGTTTAACTCTAGCCTTAGAAAATGCTTATCAACAGATGTGGGAAAAATCTAATCTTTTTCCCACATCTGTTGATAAGCATTTTCTAAGGCT
>NZ_JBLZFY010000160.1:0-6224 GCF_050753365.1 Geminocystis sp. CENA526 | reverse complement strand
TTTTTGCTTCCAGATTTCAGGTAATAATAATAAATCTTGAAATAATCAATTTATGATAGTAAATTATCAAAACTCATTACTTATTACTCTTTACTCATTACTTTCTCTTAACCAAAAATTTAAAAATGAAACAGCCCTGTGGGGGTTAGGGGGGAGCAAATTCGAGTATTCTTTCTTTTTCGAGCATGGTTAGTTCAAAAATATCTATCATTCATAATTACTTTTTAAGTGCTTAATGAAAATATCTCGTTTCATTCGTCTATTTTTGATCATGTTTTTTTTAGGAGGTTGTAGTAACTATCCTCGACTCCTCAGTTTTCCCTTTTCTGATAATACCAGAAGTTTTAATAGTCGCTCATCGGAATTAAATCCCCATATCGCAGGACAATATATTACATTTGTGTCCGATCGAAATGGCTCTCAAGACGTTTATTTATTCGATGCTAAGAATCGGCGTTTAATCGATTTACCCGGTTTAAATTCTATCGATGAAGTAGCGTTAAATCCTTCCATATCTGAAGACGGTAGATATTTAGTCTTTGCAGTGGCAACTCAGGGAAAATCTGGACTTTATCTGTTCGATCGAACTACACAACAAAAACGTCCTTTGATTATGGAACAAAATCGACAAATTCGCAACCCCATGATTAGCAGTAACGGCGAAAAAATCACTTTCGAGATAGCGAATAATGGTCAATGGGATATTATGGTGACAGATATTCGAGGTAATATCCTCAATCAATAATTAGAGACTGCTGAAAAAGTATTTTGCCTACCCTCATCAATAATTTATCATACTCAAAGTACAAGAACCAATAAAATATGTCTTAGATTAACAAGGCTTTTTTAGCACACCTAAATAGTTCTTAACTGAGAAATGATATGATGAAAAGTCAATATTATTTAAAGAAATTATAAAAACTAGGTATGTTTAAAAAGCTATTCGGAGATCCTAACGCTCGTAAACTCAAGAAGTTACAACCCCTCATCGCCGAAATTAACCTCTTAGAAGAAGATTTTAAAAAATTGACAGATGACGAAATGAGGGCAAAAACCGCATCTTTTAAAGAGATGTTAGCTAAAGCCAAAAATCGTGAAGAAAGAGACATTATTTTAGATGAAATTCTCGTAGAAGCCTTTGCCTTAGTTAGAGAAGCAGGGATAAGAGTTTTAGGAATGCGTCATTATGACGTGCAAATGTTAGGGGGAATTGTCTTACACACAGGGCAAATTGCCGAGATGAAAACAGGGGAAGGTAAAACCCTCGTGGCTACTCTACCTGCCTATCTTAATGGTTTAACGGGTAAAGGGGTTCACGTTGTCACCGTTAACGATTACCTCGCCCGTCGTGATGCGGAATGGATGGGGCAAATTCATCGCTTTTTGGGGTTAAGTGTGGGGTTAATTCAAAGTGGCATGACTTCCCCTGAAAGACAGAAAGCCTATAGTGCTGATATTACCTACGCTACTAACAGTGAGTTAGGTTTTGATTACCTACGGGATAACATGGCAACAGACATCTCTGAAGTGGTGCAAAGAGTGCCTAATTACTGCATCATCGATGAAGTGGACTCTATTTTAGTGGATGAAGCCCGTACTCCTTTGATTATATCAGGGCAAGTAGAACGCCCAATGGAAAAATATCTGGAGGCTGCCAGAATTGCTCAATTATTGACAAAACAAGTGGAGGAAGGAGACGGAGGACATTATGAAGTTGACGAGAAAGCTAGAAGTGTGCTTTTAACCGATGAAGGTTTCGGCAAAGCCGAAGAATTACTAGGGGTTAAGGATTTATATGATCAAGAAAACCCTTGGGCACATTATATCTTTAATGCTATCAAAGCGAAAGAATTATTTACCCGTGATGTAAACTATATTGTTCGTAATGATGAAGTAGTTATTGTGGATGAGTTTACAGGAAGGATTTTAGCAGGAAGAAGATGGAGTGACGGCTTACATCAAGCGATCGAAGCCAAAGAAGGCGTGGAGATACAAAAAGAAACACAAACTTTAGCCAGTATCACCTATCAAAACTTTTTCTTACTCTATCCTAAACTATCAGGGATGACGGGAACTGCGAAAACCGAAGAAACGGAATTTGAAAAAGTCTATAACCTTGAAGTAACAATTATACCCACTAATCGACCGTCCGATCGAGCGGATTTACCCGATGTTGTCTATAAAAATGAGATAGCTAAATGGAAAGCCGTTGCGGAAGAATGTCAGGAAATGCACAAAACAGGCAGACCTGTACTAATTGGAACTACCAGCGTAGAGAAATCAGAATTATTAGCTAAATTGTTAGTACAAAAAGAAGTACCCCATCAAATTCTCAATGCGCGTCCTGAAAATGTAGAAAGGGAATCAGAAATTGTCGCCCAAGCAGGAAGAAAAGGGGCAATTACGATCGCAACTAATATGGCTGGACGTGGTACAGACATCATTCTTGGTGGTAACTCCGACTACATGGCAAGATTGAAAATTCGGGAATATTTAATGCCCCAAATTGTCATGCCCGAAAATGATCAATTAATGGTAAGTGTACCCGGTATTGACATGAATAAACGGGCTAAAGGGCAAGGTTTTGGGGCAAATGGTGACGGTAAAAAAGTCAAAAACTGGAAACCCTCCTCCGATATTTTCCCTTGTCAACTATCCCCTGAAACAGAAGCTAAGTTAAAAGAAGCCGTAAAATTTGCCGTTGAAACCTATGGGCAACAAAGTTTATCGGAATTAGACGCAGAAGAAAAAATTGCCGTTGCCGCCGAAAAAGCACCTACCGATGAGCCTGTAATCCTTAAACTCAGAGAGGTATATCGATCGATCCGTAAAGAGTACGATACTCTTACAGACGAAGAACATAAATTAGTAGTGGATAAAGGGGGGTTGCACGTCATTGGTACAGAAAGACACGAATCAAGACGTATAGACAACCAATTAAGAGGGAGAGCGGGGCGACAAGGTGATCCCGGTTCAACACGCTTCTTTTTGAGCTTAGAAGACAATTTATTGCGGATTTTCGGCGGTGATAGAGTAGCAGGGTTAATGAATGCCTTTAGAGTGGAAGAAGATATGCCCATCGAATCAGGGATGTTAACCCGTAGCTTAGAAGGCGCTCAGAAAAAAGTAGAAACCTTCTATTATGATGCTCGTAAAAGCGTTTTTGAGTATGACGAAGTAATGAATAACCAACGTCGTGCTATATATGCTGAACGTCGTCGAGTCTTAGAAGGGAGAGAGTTAAAAGAGCAAGTATTGCAATACGCTACTCAAACGATGGATGAAATAGTCATGGCTTACGTCAATCCCGAATTACCACCAGACGAATGGAATTTAGAAGGATTAGTCAACAAAGCCAAAGAATTTATTTACCTCCTCGAAGATGTCAGCGTCAAAGACTTAGAAGACATGACAGTAACAGAAATGAAAACATTTTTACACGAGGAAGTGCATAAGGCTTATGACTTAAAAGAAAATCAAATCGAGCAACTCCAACCCAGTTTAATGCGTCAAGCCGAAAGATTCTTTATCCTTCAGCAAATTGACACCCTCTGGCGTGAACATTTACAAGCTATGGATGCGTTACGAGAGTCTGTAGGATTAAGAGGCTACGGACAGAAAGACCCTTTAATCGAATATAAACAAGAAGGCTACGAAATGTTTTTAGAGATGATGATTGACATTCGTAGAAATGTCGTCTATTCTTTATTCCAATTCCAACCTCAAGCACAACCCCAAGCAGTTTAATTTAATGAGGAATGAGGAATGAGTAATGAGTAATGAGTAAAAAAGAATTGGGTGTTAATTCTTAATTCTTAATTCTACATTCTTAATTCCTAATTCCTAATTCTTAATAATGCTGAGTCGTGAAAAAAAGTCCGTAAAAATAGTTGCGTTACCTGATACAACTCCCGAAGAAAAAAAGTTTCAACAAGAAAGGCTAAGGGATATTTACTTACTTTTAGAAAACTTAGCATTAAATGAAGAAGCAACCATTAAGCTAATCATTGATTGTCTTTATGACATCGGAATTATTAATATTATAAATAAAAAAATTCCCAATCGATCGATGAACAAATTAGCTAAATTTTTGGCTAAAACTCCTAAACCTTTATTTAAAATAATTGCTTGGCAATGGGTGAAAAAAAATCTACCTACAAGAGTTACTAATTGGCTTCATAATAAAGTGAAATTTAAGTAACAGATACTGGAAAATGCTATACTAAGGTGAAACAAAAGTTTTTCATAGTACAAAAAACTATTAACTTAATTGTCTAATTGCCGATTTAAAAAGTGACTTTATCACCAATTATTAGTATTGCCCCCATGATGGACTATACCGATCGACATTTTCGGTATATTATGCGTAAAATGACCAAAAAAACTCTCCTTTATACGGAGATGATTACCACTCAAGCTATTATACACGGCGATCGATCTAAATTATTAGACTTTAGCGAAGAAGAAAAACCCGTTTCCTTACAATTAGGGGGAGACAATCCCCAACAGTTAGCAGAATGTGCCAAAATTGGGCAAGATTGGGGCTATGATGAAATCAATCTTAACGTAGGTTGCCCTAGTTCGAGGGTACAAAATGGCAACTTTGGCGCTTGTTTAATGGCACAACCTGAGAAAGTCGCCCAAGCAGTAGAAGCTATGCAAAACGCTGTTAATATTCCCGTCACTGTCAAACATCGCATCGGTATTGACGATCGAGATAGCTATGAAGACATGGTATATTTTGTTAAAACCCTCGCTGATAGTGGTTGTCAAAGATTTATTATCCACGCCCGAAAAGCATGGTTACAAGGATTAAGCCCCAAAGAAAATCGAGATATTCCTCCCTTGCGTTATGAAGACGTATATCGCCTGAAACAAGAGTTTCCTCATCTCACCATCGAAATTAATGGCGGTATCAAAACCATTGAGCAAACAAAAGAACATTTAAACTATGTTGACGGCGTAATGATTGGACGTGCCGCCTACGACAATCCCTATCTATTCGCCTATATCGATCGAGACATTTACGGAGATAAGCAAGAAATACTTACCAGAGAGGAAATTATCGAATCTTTATATCCCTATATTGACTTTTGGACATCACAGAAAGTAAAATTAAACACTATCATGCGCCATCTTTTGCAAATTTTTGCAGGACAACCCGGCACAAAGACATGGAAACGATACCTAGCAGAAAATGGAAATACCTTTACTGGAGGCTCAAATATCGTTCGTCTAGCTTTATTGGCTAAGGAAACATAAGACTTACGCACCTGTAACGATATTCTATCATTCCGAGAGTAGTAAAGGAATCTCAAGCCCTTAATTTTTGCACAAGCGCATAATTTCTAAAACAGAAGCAATCTCTGGAATGAAACATTGCTATTTTGTTTAATGTCATAGAAAATCAAAAACCATCGCACTCAAAAATAATCAAGAATACATGGAGATAAAAGATACCAGAAGAAAAAGAGAATTACTGAAACTCTTACAAAGATTAGGCATAGAAGACGTATCAAAAATAAATTGGTCATTATTAGACTTAGCCTTAACCCATCCTAGCATTTCTCTTACCCATAACTACGAACAACTCGAATTTGTCGGGGATGCCGTCGTGCGTTTAGCCTCCGCAGAATTGTTATTAGAAACCTATCCAGAGTTACCCGTTGGAGAATTTGCCGCTATTAGGTCAATATTAGTGAGCGATCGATTTTTAGCAGAAATAGCTCTTGAATATGGTTTCGATTTATACCTTTTGATGACACCCAATATCAAAAACGACAAAGGCGGGAGAATGTCTCGTTTAGCAGATACCTTTGAGGCAGTATTAGGGGCATTATATCAGAGTACCAAAAATATGGACTTAGTTCGATTTTGGCTCGATCCTATCCTACGGGAAAAAGCAGCCCAAGTCCACGCTGATCCAGCACGAGAAAACTACAAAGACGCTCTACAAGAATGGACTCAAGGCAAGTATAAACTTTTACCTACTTATAAAGTGATTCAAAACCCTAACCTCGATAATCAAGATGAGCGTTTTATTGCCGAAGTTTGGTTACAAGATAAATTACTAGGTAAAGGAAAAGGTGCAACCAAAAAAGCCTCTCAACAAGCCGCCGCCCAAAATGCTTTTAATCTTGTAATTGCCAACCCATAATTTAATTCGGGTTTGCTGAAAAAGTATTTTGATGAAGAGAGGGAAGAGCGGATTTGGGAAAAGGGAA
>NZ_JBLZFY010000159.1:0-6383 GCF_050753365.1 Geminocystis sp. CENA526 | reverse complement strand
AGTAGAAGAAATAGGAAAGAGGGGGAGAGGGGGGAGAGGGGGAAGAAAATACTTTACAATAATTTTTTATTCTTCATTTTTCATTTTTCATTCTTTATTCCTGTTTCATTCTTCATTGCTGATTTATCTAATATATTCCTTAACTCCCACAGAATCTAAATAGAGTTTAATAGCCTCCTTAGTATCCCCATGATAGGCTATTGTACCTCGATCGAGCCAAATAGTTCGATCGCACAAATCCTCCACATACTCCAAACTGTGAGAAACAAACAAGATAGTACTACTGTTCTCCCATAAATTTTCAATACGGCGACGGGATTTTTGAGTAAACTTAGCATCCCCGACAGATAACACCTCATCCAGAATCAAAATGTCTGGTTTAACATCCGTAGCCACAGAAAAACCTAACCGCGCTTTCATCCCCGAAGATAACGCTTTGACTGGCACTTCTCCATATTCTTCTAACTCTGCAAATTCCAGAATTTCTAGAGTACGAGTCTTCATTTCTTCCTTAGAATAACCCAATAAAACCCCATACAAAATAATATTATCTTTAACGGACATATCTACATTAAAACCAGCCCCCAATTCGATTAAAGGAGCAATATTTCCTCTTACTCTTACCTTGCCATTAGTCGGTTCTAAAATACCACAAATTACCTTTAATAAAGTGGATTTTCCAGCACCATTTGAACCAATAATACCAATCTTTTCCCCTTGATGAACCACTAAATCAAGTTCTTTTAAAACTTGTTTTTTTGCTGGTTTAGTATATTTTCCTTGTAAAAAAGAAAGCAGAGTTTTTTTCAAATCATAGGAAAATTCTTCTTGTGTTCTGCGCCATAAAGATACATTATCTAATCTAATAACCTCTTGATTCATTGCCATTTTAATAAGAATAAATAATAAGTTCAGTAAAAATAAAAATTAATAATAAAAATTTAGAGTAAATCCATAAAAGATGATTGCACTCGCTTAAAAAATAACCATCCTAAAGTTAAAATAATTATGCCACTTAAAAAGCCTCTCATTAAATGACTTAATTCGGGTAAAGCACCATTTAAACTTATTTCCCGTAAACTCTCAATGATTGGTACTAAAGGATTAAGATAGAGAATAGGTTGCACTCTAGCAGGGATAATTTCCGCAGGATAAAACACTGGACTGGTAATCCAAACAATAAAAGTTGCTATCTCATAAAAGTAACCTAAATCTCGGAAAAATACAAATAATGCACTGACAAAAAACCCGACTCCTGTACAAACCAAAACTAAGGCAATAAAAGGAAATAATAAGAGTAAAACATTTAAAGGATTATGGGTTTTTACTAGGGTGACAATAGCTAATAAAGGAAAAGAGCCTACCATAAATTGAAAAATATTAGCCCCAATCATTGCTAAGGGAAAAACGGGAACAGGTAACTTAATTTTATTTAATAAGTCTCCATTCATCACCACACTACTTAATGCTTGAGTAGTGGAAGAATTATAAAAATTAATGATTAATAAACCTGTAAACGCCGCTAACATATAGTTTACGATCGAATCTCCGAAGTAAGAAGCAAATGTTGCTCCAAAAATAGCAGTATATAAACCCGTCATAATGAGGGGATTTAATAAAGACCAATATACCCCTAAAAAAGAGCCACGATAACGAGCATTTAAACTTTGAGGAATTAATACAGAAAGAAGATCCCAATAACGTTTAACATCTTCTCCTAAAGGTAATTTATCTATAAAATTGACAGTTTTTTTTCTTGTTATTACCATAAATATTAGCAATAATAATTCATTATTTGATTGAGATTAAGATCATTCTATCTTAGTGCTATCCTGTTTTTCTGTCATCTCTGATTTTTACCTTGAAACAAATTTTTTAATTTTAAGTGTTCAAAATGAGGATCGATCGAGTAAACTTAACCACAGATTAAACTATGTTTCCATAGAAATATAAATAAAAGTTAATGTAAGGAAGAATGAGTAATCATAAAACAGCTTTAATTACTGGTGTAACAGGACAAGACGGCTCTTATTTAAGTGAATTATTATTGAGTAAAGGTTATACCGTTCATGGTATCATCCGACGCACTTCTACTTTTAATACCGATCGAATAGATCATATATACCAAGATCCTCATCAAGAAGGTGCTAAATTTTTTCTCCACTATGGAGACTTAACGGACGGTACTACTCTACGCCGTATTTTAGAAGAAACACAACCCGATGAAGTCTATAACTTAGGCGCACAATCTCACGTTAGAGTCAGTTTTGATGCCCCAGAATTTACCGTCGATAGCGTGGCAATGGGTACATTAAGACTATTAGAAGCCGTGAGGGATTATCAAAGAAGAACCAATGCTAATATACGTTATTATCAAGCGGGTTCATCGGAAATGTTCGGGAAAGTAATGGAAATTCCCCAAAAAGAAACGACTCCTTTCTATCCTCGTAGTCCTTACGCCTGTGGTAAAGTATATGCACACTGGCAAACCATCAATCACCGTGAATCTTACAACTTATTTGCTTGTAACGGCATTCTATTTAACCATGAAAGCCCTCGCCGTGGTGAAACCTTCGTAACCAGAAAAATTACTAGAGCCATCGCTCGTATTGTGGCAGGGCAACAGAAAAAACTATACTTAGGCAACATCGACTCTAAAAGAGATTGGGGTTATGCCAAAGACTATGTTGTCGCTATGTGGTTAATGTTGCAACAAGAGCAACCAGACGATTATGTGGTAGCCACTGGAGAAACCCATTCTGTCAAGGAATTTTTAGAGTTAGCCTTCTCTCACGTTAACTTAAACTGGGAAGATTACGTTGCCTTTGATGAGCGTTATTTGCGCCCTGCGGAAGTGGATTTGTTAATCGGTGATCCTACTAAAGCACAACAAAAACTAGGTTGGAAACCTTCAGTTACTTTCCCTGAGTTAGTTAATTTGATGGTGGATGCCGATTTAGAAGCATTAGGCATTAACAACGGCGAAAAAGTGAAAGATGTTGCTTATATTCGTCAAAATATGTTGCACAACGTCAATTAAATAGGGGTTGCTGAAAAAGTCTTTTGATGAGGGTAGGTTATCTCATAGTATTTTAAAAGTAATAGGTAATAGGTAAGCTAGAAAGCATCCAAGTTTACTGATAAAGAGAAGCAAAAGGCAAAAGTTAATATCAGTCAATAGTTATCAGTATTTTTAACTATTAGAGAAAAATGCAAGTTAAATGCGTCTTAGCTGATTATTTTTCTGCACCAATAAGGGTATTGATAGAGGTGCTAGACTTGAGTATAATTTTGTGAATGAATAAAGTCTGTCTCACTCACCATGAAAAAAATTATTGAAGGGTTACATCGGTTTCAAGCAGGATATTTTGAAAGTCATCGAGATTTATTTGAACAATTATCCCATGGGCAACATCCCCGCATCTTATTTATAACCTGTTCTGACTCTCGTATTGATCCTAATCTTATCACTCAAGCTAATGTAGGGGATTTATTTGTCATTCGCAATGCAGGTAATATTATTCCTCCCTTTGGTGCAACCAATGGCGGTGAGGGGGCTTCTGTCGAGTATGCAGTTTCAGCTTTAGATATTGAGCAAGTTATTGTGTGTGGGCATTCTCATTGTGGGGCGATGAAAGGTTTATTGAAAATGTCTAAATTGGCGGATAAAATGCCTTTAGTTTATGAATGGTTGAAACAGGCAGAAGCTACTCGTCGCTTGATTGTCGATAATTATAATCATGTGGAAGGGGAGGAGTTATTACAAATTACGGTGGCGGAAAATGTGTTAACTCAACTAGAAAATTTAACTACTTATCCGATTATTCGTAGTCGTTTACATCAAGGGCGACTTTTTCTTCATGGTTGGATTTATAGTATTGAAACGGGAGAAGTTTTAACCTATGATCCAGAAGTTCATGATTTTGTTTCGATCGAAAGTAGAACCAATAATTCTGAATATAAATATAATTTACATCCTAGTTGTTCTGTGGGCAAGTCTATTTATGGGATTCGGGATGTTAATACTGTGAAAAATTCACCTACGGAAACAGTAACACAATCTACTAATCCTAATCCTAATCCTAATTTACCTCGATCGAACCGCCTGTCACCCGAACAAGCGCAAAGAATTTATCGTGGTAGTCGATAATAAGAATTAAGAATTAAAAAAGTAGATTTTTTGTTGAATGTGGAGATTTAAGAATCTTTCTTTGAGGAGGGGTGCTGTAAAATGGGAATAAAGTAACAATATCTAAAAATTATGGATTTAGATCAACAATTAAGAAATTTAATCAATGAAGCCCCAGAATATGGAGTACCATCTATAATTATGGAACAAGGTGTTATTCCTGTTATTAGTGCTTATGCTCATCAGTTAGATTATAGTAGCTATTATTTAAGACAAAACCTCGAAAATAATTTAATCTTAACCATTTTAGGATCACAAGAACACCCTGAAGTAGAAAAAAAAGTTATTTATGCTTTCCCTACCCTTAAAGATGCTACCCAATTTCCCGATACTAAAAATAATGAAGGAGATTTAGTTGCTCAAGAAGTGCCAGTGAGTCAAATATTGTTTCAAATGTTTACCATGAAAGAAGTTGATAGCGTTATTTTCGTGGAAAAACCCGAAAATTATCAACAAAGTAAGGAAATTTATTGTGAAAAGTTACAAACTGCCATTCAACAAACCCTGAGTAATTTTATTAACGCTAACAATTCTCCCATTGTGTGACATCTTTGATGGAAAGCTCGAAAAGCCTTTAGGATTTTCTTTTTTTAAATTATTTGTAGTGGTTGGTGGGCATTTGCCCACCCTAAATTTAGATTCTCGGTTTAATTCCCAGAATCAATTTTTTAATCTTTCTTCTAATTCAGATTTATCTTCAATAATCTCGAATAAATTACCCATATTAGTTAAATCAAATAACATTTTAACTTGATCATTTAAAGACATTAAAAAAAGTCTGCCACTAGCATTACGAATCATTTTTAAGATTAACACTAATGCACCTAAACCAGAGCTATCCATAAAAGTTACTTTCTTTAAGTCAATGAGAACAACATTAACACCTTCACTGATTAACTCACTAATTTGTTGTCTAAATTGAGTGGATTTTGCATTGTCGAAAATACCTTCGGGTCTAAGAACTTTGATTTTTGGTAACATAGATTAATAAATTGCTCTCTTTAAATGAATAAAAACATAACATAAGTAAAACTTACGCATTTGTAACAAAAATTAATGATTTGAAATTCTTCCAAAAGACGATCGAACTAACATTGTACATTGTTTGTCTAAGTATATTTTAACCAAAAGTGACACTCTCGATCGAGCTAATTTTTCAATCCAGTAGTACTAACCCCTTGAATAAACTGTTTTTGTCCTATGATAAAAAGTAGAATAACTGGGATAGTCGCAATCACTACCGCCGCCATGAGTAAAGACCAATTACTGGTAAACTGTTCTTGAAAAGAAGCTAAAGAAAGTTGTACTGTCGTCAGTTTTGGGTTATTAGTAAAAACAAGGGGTTTAAATAAGTCATTCCATTCGCCGATGAAAGTAAATAAAGAGAGGGTAATTACCGCAGGTTTAGCAAGGGGAAAGAGAATATGCCAAATAACCTGTAAACGATTTGCACCATCTAATTCGGCGGCTTGTTCTAATTCTAAGGGAATACTGATAAAATATTGACGCATTAAAAATATCCCAAAGCCACTGGCAGCAGTGGGTAAAATTAACGCCCAATAAGTATTAATTAAGTGTCCCCATTTCAGTACTAAAAAGATCGGAATTACTAATATTTGAAAAGGAATAATTAGGGTTGCTAATATTAATAATAAAACAATATTTTTGCCATGAAAATTTATTCTCGCTAAAGCATACCCGGCTAAAGTAGAACTAATTATTTGTAATAGTGTCACCACGATCGAAACTAATGTAGAATTAGCAAAAGCTAAGATAAAATTGCCTTTTTGCCACGCCATTTGATAGTATTTTAGAGTAAAACTATGATTTAAGGAATTATCAAAAAATGAAGTATAAAAAACAATAAATAAGGGAAATAAAACTATAATTAAACCTATAAAAAGTATCAAAAAACTAATTATTTTAAAAAAAGAATTGCGATTATACATCACTAATATTCTACGAATAAGAAATAAACAAGTTCGATCGAAATTATAGCAATAAGTAAGTCAGCAAATTAATGGGATATTTAGGGTTTGCTGAAAAAGTCTTTTGATGAAGATAGGGAAAAGCGGATTTGGGAAAAGGGAAAAGGGAATAAGTAATAAAAATCAAGGTTTTGAGGCTTTGTATGAATATATAAATACAAAAATGTTTTAAATTACTTTTCTTCCCCCTCTTCCCCCTCTTCCCT
>NZ_JBLZFY010000158.1:0-6561 GCF_050753365.1 Geminocystis sp. CENA526 | reverse complement strand
CAACCCATTGAAAAAATCGCTAAAGATACCGATCGAGATTACTTTATGTCCGCTCAAGAAGCTCTTGAATATGGATTAATCGATAAAGTCATCGAAGATAGAGTGTGAACTATCCAACGCTAACCTAAGTTATAGCAAGGGGTTCATCATTCATAAGTTAACGCCTCAAGACGGACTTACGTCCGCCTTTTGGTCTTTATTATTCTATGACTCGATAAACCGTTACCCCATTTTGATAAACGGTTTCATAATAAATCCCTTCACAGTCATAATATTGAAAATCACCATCTTGAATCACTGTACATCCATCGGGAAGATAGTTAACCACAACACCAGCAGGTGGTGAAACCACTACATAACTATCGTTAACGGGTTGCATATACACTCCATCGGAGTAAATATAACTACTAGAGCCAACATAGACAGTATCATAGTAGGGAGGTGGAGTATTCACACTAGCACCGATAATCAATCCAGTAGTTAATCCAGCTAATCCAGCCCACGCGCCCCATCCTGGAGGAGTATAATAGCCTCCACCGTACCATCCGCCACCATACCAATTATCATTGACAAAATCTTGACGGTTATCTTGACGATTTGTCATGCCGTCTTGACGGTTTCCTTGACGATCGGTTCTGTTGTTTTGACGAGTATCAGTACGATCGGTTCTGTTATCCTGACGGTTGTTGACATTGTCTTGACGGTTAGCGGTTCGATCTCCTCTGTTATCTTGACGATTACCTTGATTAGTCTGACGATTATCCTGACGATTTGTCGCATTGTTTTGTCGATCGCCTCTTGCCTCATTTCGATTAGTTTGACGGCTACTTTGAGCATTACTACGACTACTTTGACGACTAGAAGAATTACTCATACTTCCTCGGTTTCCTAAGCTAGTACCGCTACTGACTCTGGGAGAAGCACCTCCTCCTCTGGAACTTCTCGAACTAGAACTTCTTGAACTTGTACTTCTCGAACCTGCACTTCTCGAACCTCCTGAGCGTTGGACACTGCTAGTTCTAGCTCCACCACCACGCCCTCCTCCGCCACGTCCTCCGCCACGTCCTGCATAGGCAACATCGGATAAGATGGTAAAGATGCTGAATAAGATGGTAATGGTCAAAATAAAAGGTTTATGGGATAGTTTCATGGTTTTACTCCTGTAAATATAATGCTTGTAGTGAGGGCTTTAGCCCTTTTTAATGGACAGGCAAGATGCCTGTTTTACGGTTCAGAAGGCAATATTTGCACTTTGAAGTTATCTTGGGCGGGGGTAAAGGTAAAGGTATCGGGAGCAAAGGAGGGTTTAAAGTTCCAATTAGAAAATAACACCGTATATTGAGGCGCGTTGGGTAAATTTTTATAGGTGACGATCGCCTTTTTGACTAAAGGAGGTTCATCTTGACTAATCCACAGTTGTCCATCCCAATCTTCTGTGACAATTAGTATTTGATCTGTTTCCTCTCGATTAACTAAGTTACTGCCAATATATAAAGGGTCTTCTGCTATATCATCTAGGATAGCACAAGGATCACTGGTAAATAAATTAGCCATAGGGATTGTAAAGCCCAACTTTTCCTCAATGGTGTTCACCATTTCATCAATGTTGACGGGTGCTTCTTTGGTAGCAAAAACCTTCGCATCGGGAGAAAACAAAGTAATAGTTTTACCATCATAATAAAAATTTCTGTTTCCTTGATCTGCTATGGTTTCAACCTTTAGCATATTTGGTCTTTGTAGAGAAACTATTTTGTAACCGCTATACTGTACTTTTGTGCCTGATGAGAGAACATTGTCATAGGTAATATCCATTTCGACAGTCAAGGATTGTTGACTCTTGAGAAAATCGCAGACTTGAGTTAATAATTCTTCTGTTGTTAGTGGTGTTTCTTCCGTTGCGGTACTAGGATTATTTTGAGCTTGTATTTTTGGCACAAATCCTAAGCTAGAAGTTAGACAGAAAGTTAAGGTTAGTAAAAAGCGTAAATAATTCATAAGTTTGACATTGTAATTAGGAAAAATGAATTTTTGATGATTATTTGTAGTGCGATGCACCGCCCACCATCAAAATATTTTGAAGTTTTGGTGGGCATTGAGCTATGTAGTGTTGACTTCTTCCTTGAGCCATGCTCCTATTAACTCATAAACAAGAATTAAGATTACAGGACCTACAAATAAACCCAGAATGCCGTGGGCGATCGTACCCCCAATTACCCCTAATAAAATGACGACGATCGGCACGGGTAGCCCTTTTCCCATTAAAATCGGTTTGAGTACATTGTCAATGAGAGTAGCCAGAATCATCCAAGCGGTGAAAAGTAAAGCCCCTAAAGGATTCATGGTTGTCCAAGCAAAGACGATCGAACCTAAAGCAATCAAGCCCGGTCCAATTTGCATAATACTTAGGAATAAACATAAAACAGTTAATATCCCAGCGCCCGGAATTTTAGCGACAATCAACCCAAAGGCAACTAACAAAGTTTGGATAATCGCCACCCCTAACACTCCACGAACCACACTACGGATGGTAATGGTTGCCAGTTGGATAAATTCTTCTCCTTTGGTGGGTGCTAACCGTGAAATAAATAAAGCTACTTTTTGATTAAGACTTTGAGCATTTAGGGTTAATATCACTGCAATTACGATCGAAATAATAAATTTCAGTAAAATTAAACTAACATTGGTTGCCTGTAATAAAAGGGTTTTAGAAAATTTCACGATTTGAGCATTGAATTGACTGATTAATCCTTCCAGATTTACTGAGGCTAGTTGCCAAATATTGCTTAAGGATTTACCAATGATTGGTATATCGTCAATGTTAGAAGGGGGAGGAGGTATCGCTAAAGTACCAGTCTCAATACCTTCGATTATAGTTTGAGCATTATGAAATAGAACTGTTGCAATAATGCTAACAGGTCCTAAAATAATGGCAATACCAACTAAAGCAAGAATTGTCGCCGATAATTTGTCCTTTCCGCCTAATAAGGTTTTTAGCTTCAGAAATACTGGAAAAAGTGCGATCGCCATGACCGTTGCCCAAAGGATAATGATGATAAACGGGCGAATGAGAATAAAAGACCAAACTAATAATAAGCCAATGACGAAAAAACGAATAATTGTATTGATAAGTTGAGAATTATTCTGCATAAATTTATCGATACTTAGGGGTTATTTTTGAATTAACTCACTTTAGTAGAGTTAAGCTATGAGCAAAGAAATTTATTTCTTTGTGGGGTAATGGTTCTATCAATTTTTACTTTCGTAATTATAGTTTTTATTTTTTCCATAGGTTTAACTATCTAGGACTTTCTTTTCAAAGGTTTTAATGACAATATACAAAATGGGGGCAATAACTAAACTTAAAATTGTAGCCACTAAGTAACCACCGAAACTAACAGTACCGATCGACCAACGACTTAACGCCCCTGCACCAGAAGCCGTCATCAAGGGAATATAACCCACAATCCCCGATAGAGAAGTCATCATAATTGGACGAAAACGAGATTTTGCAGATTCGATCGCAGCTTTGGTAAAATCAAAACCAAGATCCACATTCAAGTTAGCTTGTTCCACAATGAGAATGGCGTTTTTCGATGCCATACCGATTAACATAAGTAAACCTACCTGAGCATAAATATCATTACTGATAATGGGGAAAAAGCCCCCTAATTGCATATTCGATCGCAACCAGATGGCAACCAACGCCCCTAAAGTAGAAAGAGGTACAGTTAACATAATGATAGTGGGATCGATATAGCTTTCATATTGGGCGGCTAAAACAAGGAAAACCAAGACAAAACCTAAACCGAAAATCAAAATGGTGGCATTACCTGCGGATAATTCTTCTAAAGCACTACCCGTCCACTCATAACCAATACCATTGGGTAAAACTTCTTTTGCCACTTCTTCCATTACTTTGATAGCTTGACCTGAACTAAAACCACCCGCAGGAGACGCTTGAATTTTGATGGAAGAATAAACGTTATAGTGGGTAAGAGTCGGAGGATAATTAATGTCTTGTACATTGATTAAGTCTTCAAGGGCAATGAGTTGTCCATCCCTCGATTTAACGTATAAAGTCTTAATATCGTTAGGATTCGATCGAAATTCGGGTTCAACTTGGGCATAAACACGGTACGATCGATTAGCAAAAACGAAATCGTTAACATAGCGAGAACCGACATAGGTTTGTAAAGTGTTTAAAACTTCTGACACATCCACATTCAAAGCGTTAATCATATCTCGATTGAGATCGATTTGTTGTTGATCTGTATAGAACGTAAATTGAGTAAAAACACCCTGTAATTCTGGTCTTTCACTAGCAGTCGCTAAGTATTTTTGCGCCCCTTCGATCATATTTTCCATAGGTAAACCTGCACGGTTTTGTAACTGCAACTCAATTCCTCCCGTAGCACTTAAACCATCAACGGCTGGAGCATTAACCGCTACGGCTCTTGAGTTTGTCATTTTTGCCCTTAACTCTTGGTTAAGTTTGCGTAAAACACCAAAGGCGGATTGCTCAGAAGTGGGGCGCTCTTCCCAAGGTGTTAAACGTCCAAAAAAGAGATATTTATTGTAGTTATTACCATCAAAACTTGTTCCTGCAATGCCTAGATAACCTTTAACCTCTGGTATTTCTTCTAAAATTCCGTTCACCTTATCCACTTCCTCACGAGTATAGTTAAGGGAAGTATTAGGGGGAGAATTTCCGATAATAAAAAAGTACCCTTGATCTTCTTCGGGAATAAACCCTGACGGTATGACAGTGTACATGAAAGCAGTCGCAACTAAACCACCGACAAAAATAATCATAATCAGAGATTTGACGTTAGTAAGGGCATTAATAAAGTTTCCATAGGCGGTTTCAATCCAACCAAAAACAATATTAAACAGGCGGAAAAACCAACCAAAAAGAAAATTGATGATTTTATCAATACCATCAGGATTAGAACCCCTAGGGCGTAAGATCAAGGATGAAAGAGTCGGAGAAAGGGTAAGGGCGTTAAAAGTAGAAAAGATGATCGCCGCCGATAATGTGACGGCAAATTGTCGATAAACAATGCCTGTTGTACCCGGGAAGAAAAGCACGGGAATAAATACCGCTAATTGGGTTAAGGAAGAAGCTAACACCGCTCCTCCTAATTCTTCCATCGCATCGAGGGAGGCTTGTAAAGGGCGCATTCCCTGAGACATTTTTACTTGTATGGCTTCCACAATTACCACCGCATCATCGGTGACAGTACCGATCGCCAAAATAATCCCGAAAAGGGTTAAAAGATTCAACTCTAAACCAAATATCAATACTGCTGATAATGTACCAATCATGGCTACAGGCATGGCAATAGCTGGAATAATCGCTAAACGCCAATTCTGTAAAAAAATCATAATGGTAATAATGGCGTAAAGAATCGCCTCGATCGTATTATCTTTTACATCCGCAATGGCAACGTTAACAAAATCCGTGGTATCAAAAGCCACATCAACTTTTAAACCGGGGGGGAAGTTCGCCTCTAACTCCGCTATTTTTGCCTTAATGGCTTCTCCTGTGGCAAGGGCATTAGTACCGGGTAGCTGATACACCGCAAAACCGATGGCTGGTTCACCATTGAATTTTGCTTCTAAATCGTAGTTTTCAGCCCCTAATTCGATAGTAGCAACATCTTTAAGTCTAATTAATGTGCCGTTATCTCCCGTTTTAATGACTACTTCTCCTGCTTCTTCGGGGGTTTTGAAGCGTCCTGAACTACGCAAGGGAATCTCAAATTGTTGCTCAGGTAAAGAGGGTTCTTGTCCAATACGTCCTGCTCCAACTTGTAAGTTTTGAGTTTCGATCGCCCTTACCACTTCATTAGCGGAGAGATTACGAGCGGCGAGTTTGTAGGGATCGAGCCAGATACGCATGGCATATTTACGCTCTCCAAAGACGGTAATTGAACCTACCCCAAAAATACGCTTAATTTCGTCCGTGACAAATAAATCAACGTAATTACTGATAAATACGGGATCATAGATGGGTTTTCCTTGCTCATCTTTATCGGCATAAAAGCCATAGGCAAGGAGAATATTGGGGGATGCTTTATCCACTTTTACCCCCGTTTGTTTTACCGAATCTGGTAATCGAGGTTCAGCTAAAGATACTCTATTCTGGACGTTAACTTGTGCCTGATTTCGATCGATGTCTGTGGGAAAAGCAACAGTAATATTCGTTACCCCGTCATTACTGGTGTTAGAACTCATGTACTTCATGTTCTCCACCCCGTTGATTTCTCGTTCGATGATGGTGGTAACGGTATCCTCGGCGGTTTTAGCGTCTGCACCATTATAAGTAGCTGTTACTTTTACCTGAGTGGGTGCAAGTTGGGGTAATTTCGCCACAGGCAAGAGAGGAAATGCTATCCCCCCCTGCTAAAATGATGACTAACGAACAAACCGTTGCTAATACTGGTCGTTTAATAAAAGTGCTAGAAATGCTCATTTAAAATAGATTTACCCCAAACCTCGATCGAAACTAATAAGATCAGACATATTTTTTTATAAATAATAACAAGTTTTAAAAGCAAA
>NZ_JBLZFY010000157.1:0-6630 GCF_050753365.1 Geminocystis sp. CENA526 | reverse complement strand
GATTCACTGGTTAGAAATTAATAGTTAATTTAAGCTCTATGGCTTACCGTTATCTCCTGAATCCCTTATGATAATTAAATAATAACAGACAACTGAAATTAAGCGAGTAATTGTCAATGCACTCATGGGCAGAAGAAGAATTGAAAGACACAGGATTACCAGATAAAAGATTAAATCAACGACTGATCAAAATTGTCACACAGGCTGTTGAACAACCATCAGCAACTATTCCACAAGCTAGTGAAACTTGGAGTGACACTAAGGCTACTTATGATTTTTGGAAATTCCAGAGATTTGATTACGGAGATATTATTGAAGGTCATCATCAAAAAACCTTACAACGAGCAGGAAAAGAAGAACTGGTATTAATGATACAAGATACCAGTGACTTCAACTTTACTCATCATCGAAGTAAAACTTGGGAAAAAGGTTTTGGACAAACCAGCTCTCAAAATTATGTTCGGGGGTTGAAAGTACATTCAAGTTTAATGGTTAGTACACAAGGAGTACCCTTATTTAATAAAAGTTATAGCATTTATTTTCTCCTAATTTATCATTACTGTAGAAGAGCCACAAAACTTCGCTATATCAATATTTTAATCAATAAATTTTATAGTTTTATTTAAACCATGAGTGATAAAAATATAGTAATTCCCAATGTGATTATTGGCTTAGGAAATCCTGAACCAAAATTCGATCGAACCCGTCATAATATAGGTTTTGAAATAGTCGATTATTTAGCCCTAAAATGGGGTTTAATGTGGCAAAAAAATAGTAAATTTAATGCTTTAATTTGTGAAGGAATGGCATCTAATAATCGTAAAATTAGGTTAGTCAAACCCTTAACTTATATGAATCGATCGGGACAATCCGTTAGAGCCGTGCTAGACTGGTATAAACTCACCGCAGAGTCGATATTAGTGGTATATGACGATATGGATTTGCCCTTCGGCAGAATCAGATTAAGGCTGTCAGGCTCGGCAGGAGGGCATAATGGTATGAAATCGATTATTTCCCATGTAGGAGGGCAAAATTTCCCCCGTTTTCGCATCGGTATTGGCAAATCTGGGGGAAAAGAGGAAACCATTAGTCATGTTTTGGGCAAATTTTCTCATAGTGAAACAAAGGTAATAGATGAATTAAAAATATTAACCTACGATGCTATTAATGTTAGTTTAAAAGAGGGAGTAGAAAAAGCCATGAGTCTTTATAATCAAAAATTTATCGAAATTTAATTTTCATTAGACTTCTCCATTAATTAAGATTTTAAGGGCTGAAGCCCTTACTACGAACCAATTAAAAATAATTTTTGGAAATGTCTATTTATTGTATAGAATACCAGATACTTAATAATTATGAATTTTGCTCTAAAAATTGCTCATATAATTGATTTAATAACCGAATGGTATAGTAAAGTTATTTACTGGTTAGTTTTAGTGATGATTGCAGTCGGTGTCTGGAATGTATTAGGTAGATATATTGGTAGAATAATTGGTGAAAATTTAAGCTCCAATAGCCTTATCGAATTGCAATGGTATTTATTCGATTTAATCTTCTTTTTAGGTGCGGCTTATACCCTCAAAAAAGATAGTCATGTTAAGGTAGATATTTTTTATAAAAATCTTTCTTCCAAGAAAAAAGCCTTAATCAATATATTAGGAATTATTTTATTTTTAATGCCTTTTTGTGGAGTAATAATTTATTTTTCTTGGCAATATGTTGTCAATTCATGGACAATAATGGAAATGTCTCCCGATGATGGCGGTTTACCCCGTTATCCGATTAAAACTATCATTATTATTAGCCCTATTTTGTTAATTATTCAAGGTATTTCTGAGTTGATTAAAAACTTATCTGTTTTTCTCGATATTCCCCACAGAAAATTAACTTAACGATACAAAATTTTCGTCAAAAAATAGCTTATAGCTTTTCATTTCTTTAAACCATACTTTGTTACACCTCTAATAGCGATCGTTAAATAAATTTAACTCAATTTCTACAAAAAATATCATAGTTTTCGTATCAAAAGGCAAAAAAAGAGACGTAAAATTTTACGCCTCCACAATATAAAGAATTATGAAATTTTAGTCTAAGACTTTGGGGGCATCAGGCACATAGGCTTGACTTTCCTTCGATCGAACTATGGCTAAACCTTCTTGTAATGCACTCAGTCGATCGAGCATCCAGTGGTGTTCAGGAATTAATCCTGTAAGCCCTAATTTTTCTAAACGGCTTCTCACTTTACCCGTTGCGCCGACTACGATAACCTCGTGATTATTGTCGATGGCTTCCTTAATGGCATTTTCTAAAGCTAAGGAAGATGTTACCCCTAAAATTGGTACTTCAATTAAGTTGACAATCAACACATCGTAATTAGCAACAGCATTATGTTCTCTGGATATTGCTTTGGCAACACCGAAAATCATAGGACCACTCAAGTGGAAGTATAATACTCGCCCTCCAGCTAAATCCAAGATTTGTTTTTCTTCATCCGTGAGAGAAATTTCATCATCAGCAGTACTAATGATTTTGACGGATTTCGATCGAAGTTCCGAAAGTTTATCAATAGTCAAGACATTAGCAATGAAAACACCCACCCCAACAGCTACCATTAAGTCAACGAATACGGTTAAGGCAATCACCCCATAAACAATAGCGGTGGCATTCCAAGAAATTTTATGAACTCGTTTGAGGAAACCCCAGTCCATAATATTAATACCCACTTTTAAAGCAATCCCTGCTAATACAGCTAAAGGAATACTAGCAGTTAAAGGGGCTGCCCATACCACCACCACAAATAAGATTAAAGCACGGGTAATGCCCGACAAGGCGGAAGTTGCCCCAGTTTGAATATTTACTACCGTCCCCATAGTAGCACCAGCCCCCGGAATACCTCCAAATAAACCAGAGAATAAATTACCTAAACCTTGCCCAATTAACTCTTTATTGGAATTATGCTCTGTACGAGTTAAACTATCAGCGACAACGGAAGTTAACAAAGCATCAATACAACCTAACATCCCCAATACGAGGGCATCAAAAATCATATTACGCAATTGACTCGCCTCAAAAGTGGGAATTTGTAAGTTAGGTAATCCTGTGGGAATTTCCCCAATACGGCGAATGTCTGCATCTCCAAACAAAGTTAAGGAAACGATAGTACCCACAATCAAAGCTAATAATTGAGGGGGTATAATGCGTTTATATTTAGACGGCACAACGTAAAGAATCACTACCGTCATTACTGCTAAAACCGTTTCTAAAGGTTGAATATTAGAGATGAGATTAGGAATATTTTGAATTGTACCGATAACCCCTCCTTTAGGACTAGCTTGACCCAAAAAAGGTGCTGTTTGTAAGATAATCAGGATTAAACCGATACCTGTCATAAACCCTGAAATAACGGTATAGGGCATCATGGTGACGTATTTACCCAACTTGAGAAAGCCGAATAAAATTTGGAATAATCCTGCCATCATTACTACGGTAAAAGCCATCGCCATCCCATTTTCTGGATTAGATGCGATCGAGTTAGCAATTACAGCCGTCATTACAACGGTCATCGGACCTGTAGGCTCAGAGATTAAAGTAGGAGTACCGCCAAAAACAGCCGCAAAAAAGCCCACTAAAACCGCTCCCCACAATCCAGCAGAAGCACCAGCACCAGAGGCGATACCAAAAGCTAAAGCCATAGGTAAGGCGATAACGGCGGCGGTTAAACCGCCAAAAACATCCCCTTGAATATTGCGAAAATGAATTTTATTTGTTATCTGCATTTATTTATATTAAAGTAAGGGTTTGTCGGAAGATTTTGTATAGAGCAAAATCAATATATTTTTTATTTAAAATAGTTAAAAATCTATACTTAATATATTAAGGGATCGGTTGACAAATGAAAAGTCAGTTTTATTGATATTTTTAAATAAGTTTGATAAATTTTAATAATTATAATCCACACTTCTCATGTCATGGTGCAACCCAAATAATTTGTTGATTTTGAGCCAGTTGAAAAAGTGTCTTAAAGGTGGACTGTATCCAGAAATATTCTAATTATGATCGTGATAAATGCAAGATGGAGCAAAAAAATCATGGGTAAAGAAAATTTTAACCAAACCCACAGCAGTGCATGGGTTATTCAAACATGGCTATCTTTTATCATTTCGATCGGTGCCACTTCTATTGGTATCATTTATTTACCAGTGGATGTATGGATTAAAGGGTATATGGGGATGGGATTAATATTTACCATCGGTTCAACGGTAAGTTTAACCAAAACCCAGAGAGATATTCACGAAGCCAGTAGGATTATTGCTAAATTAGAAGAAGCGAAAGTGGAACGCATTTTAGCAGAACACAATAGTATTAATTAAAAAACTATAGAAAATAAGTACTTAGGGGATACTCAAAAAGTATTTTCTCATTATTCTTCTGCAATAAAAGATTAATTTAAGCTAGAGTAGCAAATATATAAAGAGTTAACAGGAGAAAAAAATATGTGCATTTGTGTTAACTGTACTTATGTCGATCGATGTAACACTTACCATGCGGTAGAAACTCAACATCAACAACCACACTTAACCGACAGTCCAGATTTTGAACCATTAGAACCATCTATAAATGTAAACATAAGAACCCTTGACGATTATATCGAAATGGAATGGGATGTAGTGGGTTGTGATAGTTTTATGATGGAAATGGGAAAATGGGCTAAATTAAGACCGGGGGAAGCGATTCCCACTTAGAAAAAAAAATGTAGGTTGGGTTAGCACTCATAGCAACCCAACAAAATCCGTTATTGTTAGTACTTATAACCAAATCCTTAACCAATAGAAATAGAAAAAACTTTTGCAAAAGTCTTGACTAATTTTTCTTTTACCTCTAAAATACTAATACTTGGATCATAATGGGATATTGTCGTCACAAATTTATCTCGAATACCGCAAGGAACAATTTTTTCAAAACCAGATAAATCGCAACACACATTTAAAGCGAAGCCGTGCATGGTTATCCAACGTTTAACTTTTATCCCTATGGCAGCTATTTTGGCATTGCCAATCCATACCCCTGTTAATCCTTTTATTCTATGGGCTTCAATGTTATACTCTGCTAATAATTGAATAATCACTTCTTCTAATTGTCTTAAATACCAATGCAAATCTTGTTGATAATAGTGTAAGTTTAAAATGGGATAAACTACTATTTGCCCCTCACAGTGAAAGGTTACTTCTCCGCCCCTTTCTGTGCGATATAACTCCCCAGAAAAAGAATTTAGGTCAAATTTGAGGTTATCAAGGGTTGAGCCTGTGCCTAGGGTATAAACCGCAGGATGTTCTACTAATAATAATTTATCGGGTAAATGGGGATTATCGAGTCTTGCTTGAACTAATTTTTGTTGATATTCCCATGCTTTTTTATAACTAATTAACCCTATATTTTCTACTTCTATAATTCGATCGAACACAAGAATCCTCAAAAAAATAGCTAATATTAATTAACAAATAATAAATTATTGGGGGCAATTTTTATGGTAAAATTTACTTTATAATCAGATCATTTAGACATCGGGCAAAAAATAGATAAACTTTCGTAGTGAGGGTTTTAACCCTTATTTTAACTAATTCGATCGATGTCTATTGTAACAGGGAAAGTCTGCGGAAGCGATTATTTTCTCTCAAAAATTTATTCACTATTTACTATTACCATGACGACTTCTTGGTGGGAAATTAAAATAAATCATATACCAGTATTAGAAGATATTATTTTTTGGCGTTTACAAGAATTTGGATGTCAGGGTACAGCATTAATGAAAGAGGAAGGCTTATGGTTTATCAAAGCCTATATTCCTTCTATTACTACAGAAACCGTTGATTTAGCGGCTCTTTCTCTCTGGTTAAAACAGGATTGTTTGTTACAAGGTTATGAAAGTCCGCCGATTACATGGCGGTTGATTGATGATGAAGATTGGGCGAGTAGTTGGAAAAATCATTGGCAACCTATGGATATAGGCGATAGATTTTCTATTTATCCCGCATGGATTGAAGCACCCTCACAGTCTGATCGTCTTATTATTCGCCTTGATCCAGGTTCGGCTTTTGGTACAGGGGTTCATGCTACAACTCAACTGTGTTTAGAGGCGTTGGAAATGAGGTTAGATGAGACGACTCCAGATAGTTCGATCGCTGATATTGGTTGTGGTTCGGGGATTTTATCGATCGGAGCAAAATTATTAGGTGCAAAAAAGGTATATGCTACAGATATTGATCCCTTAGCGGTAAAAGCCACCCAAGAAAATAGTGAATTGAATCACGTTGAGGGTATTGAGATTTTTCAGGGTAGCATTGAGCAATTGATGTTGATACAAGGACTAAAATTCGATGGTATTGTGTGCAATATTTTGGCAGAAGTCATCAAAACCATGATTCCTGACATGGGCAAAATTATTAAGCCGAATGGATGGATGGCATTAAGTGGTATTTTAGTAGATCAATCCCTTGAAATCGCAAACTTACTAGAACAGGACGGGTGGTCGATCGCCTCTTTGTGGAAACGAGGAGAATGGAGTTGTTTGAATGTTCGTAAAACTCAGTAAATAGTGTATAGTGTATAGTGTATAGTGTATAGTGTATAGTG
>NZ_JBLZFY010000156.1:0-6641 GCF_050753365.1 Geminocystis sp. CENA526 | reverse complement strand
CCTAAATTAATTAAGAGGTGTTTATGGATTTAAAAATAGGTCAGAAAATAGAAATTCGCTATAATGGTCATCTTCTCGAAGGATTGATAATCAATCCCCATGCTTTCGGAATTAATCGTCCTTCTATTGGCTTAGGCTATAGAATGCAGGAGCGTTGTGCTGGAATTAACCATGCTACTCTTAGTAATTGGGCTAAGGGTACAAAACGCCAAGAATTAAATTTTTTGACAGAAGATAAAGTAATTGAACATCTAAAGTTACCACGCTCTGGGAAAAAATATGCTGTGTTATCCTTACCCTTTGGAGACAAAAAAATAGTCCATCAGGATTTGAACCAAGATTATTACAAAGTCATTGAGGTAAGCGAATTTATTGACTTATGTTTTAATGTCGCTTTTTTTGAAGATGTTAATAGCAGAACTAAATTAAAAATTAAAGACTTTCTACAATGGTTTACGGTAGAAGGATTTTATGCTCAAGCCTATACTTTCATCAAAGGTAGTTACGACAAGGCTGATAGTGAAGAACTACAAAAATGGTTAGTTTCTCGTTTGCTTAATAAAGGGGATCGGAAACCTTATGCTAAGTTTATTATTGAGCTTCATCAAAACATTGCCCTCTGGACAAATTATACCTATCTTTATCTTTTTGGCAAGATTGCTTCGGAAATGCGCAGTGAATGGAATGTCATCGAAGGGGATTGGGATATTGCCCGTAACCATATTCCCGAAGCCATTGCTTTGGAAGCGGTAGGATTTGTCGAAAGAACAGTAGTAGAAATTTATACTGGTAATCTTAAAGAAGCTCATCAATTAGCTATTCAAATTGCCATTAAAAAATATGAATTACCCCCTGTTATTAATCCAGACGAACGAAAATTATTTTCTGCTTATTCTACTTTAAAACTATCGGAGGAGGAAGTACGAGATATTGTAGAATTACATATTGAGGGCGGTTTTAGTTTATCGGAAATCGGAGCTGAATATGGTATTAGTGGTTCTACTGTAAAGTATCATTGTCAAAAACGTAGCTGTCGATTAACCGACTAATAACTTTTGACATCAAAAGGAGTAACAGACTCCCAACAGACATCTCAAATAATTCCTAAAAAGAGGATTATACTCCTCTTTTGTCATGCTTTAGATTTTTGTCATGCTCGTTTGGATTTTTTCCTGTTTGAAGTGGTTAGATTCCTAAATCCTTCTGGTTTATTTCTTCCAGTTACATTAATACCCTTATGGTGAATAGTCATCACTTGATACTCCCCACTACCTTTTCTTTTGTTGATTATGTCAATAAGTTTTTTCTCTTGTTCCAATAAATCAGAGACTGCCTCAATAACTTTATAGTTATTATTTTCTTTTGCCCATCTGAAAGAATTATCAAAATATATTCTGTGTAATCTATCTTCAAATAGTTCCCAATTATCATCAATTTCAGAAAACATTGAATAATCATTCATACTTGCACTGGTAGCATGAAGACGAGGAGTTAGATCCTTTTTCCATATCTTCATTAATTCACGTTTAGATTTTGGATAATTATTTGGCAATGGCGTTATAAAACCACCATTTTTGATGGATTCCATAAAATAGCTACATAATATTCTATACCAATAACTAAAAAGGTAATCGAAGTTATAATGGCGTTGCTGAATCAAAATATGAAAATAAAAACTCAACAATCTGGAATAGTTACTATTTAATAGTTTAGCGATCTCCAATAAATATAAAGAATACTCACAATCAGAAACGCTTATTTTTCTTATTTTCCCTGTTTCTTCTAAACAAATCTTAAGAACATCCAACATATTCCAAAAATAATCAGCAAAAGGTTTTACCAAATTACGATGATCTTCTTTCAATTGAGCTTCTTTTTTATCATCGGGAAAAGCAAAAAGTACTAACCATTGCGATATATCTTGATATTGCTTTTGAAAAATCGATAATACTTTTTCTTGTTCTTGGGTTAGGATGATCTCTTTTTTGTATTCTTCTCGAACATTCTTTGGTAATAAACCTATATAAACTATCACTAATTCCAGTAGTGATAAAGATTCCATTGTTTTTATGAAAGATTCTTCTTCTTTCTTGGATAATTCGTCAAGATATGAACTTGGTAAAAATAAACCCTTTTGAGCTGCCCAAATTTTTGAGTTGGGTTCTTCTTTAAAAAGCATAATTTCTTTATTATTACAAAACAATGATAGTAATTATTTACTCTCAACATAACATTTATTTTAGATTTTGGTCATGTACTAAGCTATAGCAGTTACCAAGTTGTTTAAGATGCTCTCTCAATTCTTCACATTCTGAAAGAATGACAATATAATCGCTATAATAAATGTATTAAATACAGGGTGCGTTATGGTTAAAAATCTCGTTGGCAAGAGAATTTCCATTCCTGATCAATTCACTGGTACTGTGTTAGTAGAACAAGTGGATGTGGTCGATAAGACTGTGTTACTCCAAGTCAAAAAAGAAGACGGCGATCGAGCGGAAGCGATGTTAGAGTTAGAAAGGGCATTGGAATTAGAGGCACAAGAAGAAGCTAATAATCAACCCTTAGTAGATGCTAAACGTTTTTTTCTGTTTATAGAATCCGCCCGAATCAAAACAGCTTACGATTTTGATCCTCATTTTGCCGTAAGTTTAAGCGGAGTAAAGCCTTTACCCCATCAGTTAGAAGCAGTTTATCAACGCATATTACCCCAAACTAGACTAAGATTTTTGTTGGCTGATGATCCAGGGGCTGGTAAAACTATTATGGGAGGTTTACTCCTCAAAGAATTAAAACTGCGTCATGCGGTAGAGCGAATTTTAATCCTAACTCCAGCCCCCTTAACGGTACAATGGCAGGATGAATTGAAGTCCAAATTTTCGGAGACTTTTGAAGTTATCAACTCATTCCTAGTCAAAAACCAATTAGGAGGGAATCCGTGGGAAAGATTCCGTCAGTGTATCGCCTCCATAGATTTTGCCAAGCGTGATGATGTACTACCTTCGATTTTACAAGTTGATTGGGATTTAGTGATTATCGATGAAGCCCATAAATGTTCTGCCCGTAGTCAGGGAGATGAGTTAAGACGCACGGGAAGGTATCGTTTAGCCGAAGAATTGTCCAAAATAACGGAAAGGATTTTATTACTAACGGCAACACCTCATCAGGGGGATGCGGATCAGTTTCATAATTTTTTAAGGTTACTCGATGAAGATCAATTTATCTCTAATCAAGTAAATCCACGTATTCTTCAGTTAGATGAGTCTCCTTGGTTTTTAAGACGGATTAAGGAAGAATTAAGGGATTTTGAAGGGAAAAAGCTGTTTAAGGAACGAAATGCTAAAACAGTACCCTTTGAACTATCCCCTACGGAAAAGTATTTATATGATCAGGTGACGGAGTATATTAATTGTTATTTAGGACGTACTAAGGGTAAAAAGCAAGGGGCGGTTGCTTTAGCCAGAACTGTTTTACAACGGCGGTTAGCCAGTAGTTTAAATGCTATTTATAGTTCTCTCAAAAGACGAGAAAAACGTTTTACTGACTTGCTCGAAGAGTTGCGGAATCTCTCTACCTATGAGCAACATAAGCGATTATTAGAGTTAGGACGTATTAATCAAGGTTCAATGCCGAATGATGATGCTACCAATGGCTTTTCCAATAGTCGTAATTCATATACCAATAATTCGGCTGATGATAGCAACGACTTTTCCAATAGTCGTAATCCATATACCAATAATTCGGCTGATGATAGCAAGGGCTTTTCAAACAGTCGTAATTCATATACCAATAATTCACCAAAAAATAGAAGCAAGAATAATTATGTTGTGGAGGATGTATTAGAGGATGATGATTTTACCGAAGATGAATTAGAAGATTTTTCTGTTAATGCTACCGTAGCGGAACAGTTAGACGAATTAGAGACGGAATTAAAAGATTTACGGCGATTGGTAAAATTAGCAGAGCAAACCATAGAAAAAGGCGATGAAACTAAGTTAAATGCTCTCAAGGATTGTTTAGAAGGCAGTGAGTTTAATGAGTTAACAGGTGGCGGTGGTAAGTTACTAATTTTTACGGAACATCGTGATACCTTAAGCTATTTGAAGGAAAATCTAGGAAAGTGGGGTTATTCTATCTGTGAAATTCATGGGGGAATGAATGCGATCGCGCGCAAAGTAGCTCAAAAGGATTTCCAGTTCAATAAACAAATTTGTTTAGCAACAGAAGCCGCAGGGGAAGGTATTAATTTACAGTTTTGCCACTTGATGATCAATTATGATATACCATGGTCGCCCCATCGGTTAGAGCAGCGTATGGGTAGAATACATCGTATTGGACAACCGAAGGATGTTTATGTTTTTAATTTCGTGGCAATCAATACCGTTGAGGGTAGCGTTTTAAATAAATTACTGCGAAAATTAGAGGAAATTAAAGCAGTAATGGGTGACAAGGTATTTGATGTCATTGGTCAACTTTTACAGCTAAATAACATTAATTTTGAGGATTTAATCAAGGAGGCAACCTACGGTAAGGCGGAAGAAGAAAAAGCCTATAAAACAGTAGAAAAATTAGATCCTGATAAACTAAAGGAGTTAGAAGAGGCAACAGGTATCGCTTTGGCTACTTCCCATGTGGATTTGTCTCAAGTGCGCAAAACCAAAGAGCAAGATTTTCTTTCGGAAGAAAGACGGTTAATGCCCCGTTATGTGGAGGAATTTTTTGCTCGTGCTTGTGAGTATTTAGGGATAAAATTAGAGGTTAGAGCCGATGGTTTATGGCGTATTCCCTATTTAAAGGAAGAATTTAGATCTCCTCTTTTGGATGCAGGAAGAAGATTAGGTATCGCAGAAAAGGAATATAAGAAGTTTACCTTCTACAAGGAGAAGTTAGAGGAGTTATCCTATGCGGATGCAGAATTTGTTTCCCCTGGGCATCCTTTGTTTGGGGCAATCTCGGAACGGTTAGACTATAAGTTAGCTCAAACGGTGGGCTTTCAGTCGGCTTTGTTTAGCGATGCTGATGCGGTTAAACCTTATCGGATTCATTTCTATCAGGTGGAAATTACTGGGGAAGATATAAAGGGTAAACCAACGATTATTAGGGCAGTAATGAAGGCTGTCTTAGAGGAAGTTGAGGGGGAATATCAGCTTATTTCTACGGATTGTCTTCATGATTTTACTCCCCTTGATATAACTAAACTCGAAGATTTATCTTCTGTCTATAATCCTTCTGTCATGGCAAACTCTTCCTCCTCTGTCATTGCGAAGGAAGTGAAGCAATCTCAGGGTTTTTTGAAGAATGAAGGGATTGCTTCGGGGGTGGAAAACTTTACTAATAAAGATTCAACGGGAAATACCCCTCGCAATGACGATAATGGTATCATGACGATCGATCGTGAAACCATCTCAGGGATTGCTTCGGAGGAGGAAAACTTTACTGATAAAAATTTAACAGGAAATACCCCTCGCAATGACGGTTTTGGTATCATGGGGTTCGATCGTACCACCTCTTCAAATTCCGATAATCAAGAAGATTGCTTCGTGCCTCCCAATGACGGTATTGGTGTCATGACGATCGATCGTACCACCTCTCGAAATTCTGATAATCAAGAAGATTGCTTCGTGCCTTCCAATGACGATCGAACTTCCTTGCTTTGTCCTCCTACCAGTGAACAACAAAATACGATCGAAAGATGGTTAAAGGTAAAAGTACAATTTCCCCTCAAACAAGAGGAATCCCAAAAACGACAACGGGAATTAAAAATTCGTCATGATTATCTCGAACAAGCCATGAATTCAGCTATAAAAGAGGCTCGTAGTGCTTACCTTCAATTAGCTAGTAAGGTGGCAAAAGGGGATGATTCTTTCCGTATTGCGAGGGATAACGCCAAAAATAAAATCGATTCACTACAAGAACGTTATGATAATAAGAAAAATCAATTAAGCTATCTTCAGTTAGTCCGTGCTGGTAAAATTATTTATCTAGGAACGGCTTTAGTAATTCCTACTCCTCATAATGATAATATGCGTACTGATGAAGAGGTGGAAGCGATCGCCATGGAGTATGTGATGAACTATGAAAAGCAAAGGGGTTGGATTCCTACTGATGTTAGTCAACTTCGGGATGGTTGCGGTTTTGATATTCGTAGCGTTAAAGATGGAGAAGATGATAGTAACAATGTTCTAGTAAGAAGGATTGAGGTAAAGGGTAGAGCGGATTTTAACCAAGATATTTGCCTGACTAACAATGAATGGCGAAGGGCGCAACAATTAGGGAATAGTTACTGGCTATATGTGGTATGGGGTTGTAAAACTAATGCACCGCAACTAATAACGATTCAAAATCCTGCCATCGCCTTAGCTGGTAAAGTCAAGGAGGTAAAACAAGTTACTCGTTATATCATTGGTGGTTCAACTTTAGCCCAATATCATCATGATTAAATTCCATTAAGGGCATTGGGGAATTGCAAATAAAAAAGATACCATTATTGATCCCCCCTTGGGGGAACTTGATTTTTAACTGGTATTTTATTTTCACGCAGTTTCCTTGCGATCTGAAAGTGATGATATAATTAGGAAGAAAAAAGGTAAAAAAACTTGACGATCGTATATATGTACAACATTTTTATATATGTTATGGGA
>NZ_JBLZFY010000155.1:0-6698 GCF_050753365.1 Geminocystis sp. CENA526 | reverse complement strand
CAGGAAACCCTCAACAAAGCTAGAGGTTTATTAGAGGCAATCCGTAGCCTTAATTAATAAATCACCTTCGACAGAGACAATAATCGTCAATGATCTAACCTCAGCATTTTCTCCCCCCTCTCCCCCCTCTCCCCCCTCTCATCTTCATCATTCACTATTTACTATTATTTATTTATCGTGTTTAACTTAGGTGTTATTGGCGGTGGGGTAATGGCTGAAGCCATTGTTTCTCGTCTTTTACAAAAAAAAATTTATTCAGCTAATAATATTATTATCAGTGATCCCTTGCCTAATCGTCGTCAATTTTGGCAGGATCAATATTCTGTTGCTACTACGGAAAATAATCAAGAGATTTTAGATAATTCAGAAATTATTTTATTGGCAATTAAACCGCAAATTTTGTCAAAAGTTGTAGGAGATTTGACTTTCAATCTTAATGAAAAACCTTTAATTTTGTCTATTTTAGCGGGAGTTTCCTTAGAAAAATTAGGACATAGTTTTCCTGAATATCCCATTGTCAGAGTTATGCCTAATACTCCTGCTATGGTAGGAGAAGCCATGACGGCTATTTCTGTTAATGAAAAAGTGAGCAATTCTCAGTTAGATTGCACCATGACTCTTTTTAGTGCCATCGGTTCTGTTATTCAGGTACAAGAGTACTTAATGGATGCGGTGACAGGATTATCTGGATCGGGTCCTGCTTTTGTTGCTATTATGATTGAGGCTTTAGCTGATGGTGGTGTAGCTTCGGGTTTACCAAGATCGATCGCATTACAATTAGCCACTCAAACGGTATTAGGTACAGCCGAGTTAGTCAAACAAAAAAATCTCCATCCTGCTATTTTAAAGGATCAAGTCACCAGCCCCGGAGGCACTACGATCGAAGGGGTTGCCCAATTAGAGAAAAATGGCTTTCGTAATGCCGTCATTTGTGCCGTCACCAGTGCCTATAAACGCTCTCAACAATTAGGAGGTTAACAGCAAAAAAATCAATTCCTTAAGATGTTAAATTTTAAGTGAAAATAAGTAAAAAAGGAGAAATTTAATGTTAATAAATTATATTGATCAAGCTATGACTATGGCTGTTTATGAAATAGTAGAAGATGATCATAGTTATTGGGGTGAAATTCCTAATCTTCAAGGGGTATGGGCTAATCATGAAACCTTAGAAGGTTGTCGAAGAGAATTAAAAGAGGCATTAAGTGATTGGATTGCTTTACGTTTAAAATTAAACTTAGAAATACCTATTATTAACGGGATAAATCTTAATGAAATCAATCAACCACTTATTTCTGCATAAAATATATGAGCAATTATGCCCAAATTAACTCCTGTTTCTTGGAAAGAATTAGTTACAAAATTAAATGAATTAGGTTTTGAAAGTCCATTTTCAGGAGGCAAACATCCGCAAATGCGCCGAGGAAATGTTACTTTAATTATTCCAAATCCTCACAAAAAAGAAATTAGCATTGGATTATTGCAAAGAATATTACGTCAAGGGAATATATCCCGTGAAGAATGGTTGCAGTAACCAAAAAATTCTACTTACTACCGTAGTAAAAAGCGATTTCTTTATCCTTCAAAGGAGCAAAATCTGCATCAATAAGCATTTGGTTTAATTCCTCTTGAGCAATATGTTTCGCCCCAATACGCACTATTCTCGATCGCATTGTATTACTGACTCCGCTTCTTTGTCTTTGCCCTTCTAACGCCATGACTTGCTTATATAAGTCTAATTTGGCGACGGGTATAGGGCTACCATCAAAATCTATTCCTTGTTCGATCGCATTATCTACGGCATTAGCACCAGTTGTTACATTACTCATAATCAAATTTGGTAGTTAATTTTACCTTTCATTCTCTATGGTCAAGAGATAATTGTCAATGAACCTATTCCTAATTCATGGTAAAAAAGATTTACCAATTATGAAAGATGCTAATTTAACTGAAGGTGATTTGATTTAGTTTGTTTTTTGTTTTGGTTCTCCTTTGCGGAAGCTAAAGAGTTTTACTTGGGTATAATTGGATTAGTGAATTAAGGTAATAAAAATTATGAAAATCAAAGTATTAGTTTGGCAGGAAGATGATGTTTGGTGTGCGAGTGTACCGTCTTTAAAAGGTTGTCATACTTGGGGTGAAACTTATGAACAAATGTTAGAAATGGTTAAGGAAGCTATAGAGTTATATCTGGATGATTCATCTCAGACAGAAGTGATACCTGAAAAATCAAAAATAATTGAATTAGCTTTATGAAGTCAATTTCAGGTAAAAAACTAGCTCAAATATTAGAAAAGAAAGGGTGGATTTTGGTTAAAACAAGAGGTAGTCATTTCAAATATCAAAAGTGTTCAGACTCAGTTGCTGTACCAATTCACGGTAACAGAGACTTGCCTATTGGTACTCTCAAATCAATTATGAAAGATGCCAATTTAAAAGAAGAAGATTTGCTTTAGTTTTTGTTTGTTCTGGTTTTCCCTTTGCGGAAGCTAGAGAGCTTGACTTGGATATAATTGGGTAGGTGAGTGAAGATTAGATCAAATCCAACAAGTTGTATATACAAAATAGCTATGAAAGACGAGAAATAATCGATTCTGGAGGCATTTGAGCGATAATTTCACTGATGATAGTATCAACTCCTGAGTTACCCCATGTACAACCATTTTCCAAATAAACTTGAGCCGTTTTTCCTACTATATAAGAACCATAACCTGCCATTGTACCCTGCGCTAGAGCGGTTGTCGCTAAAGTGGTAAAACTTCCCGGATTTTCCCATAAACTGTTAATAGCGTAACTGGTTTTTGCAAAACCTAACATTGTCACAGAGATAATTTCTGTTAACAATAAACCTCCTAAACTTTTGACAATAGTTTGCCATAAATTTCCGGCTTCATAACTGGTAATGGGTAAACCATATAATCTTGCTAAGGCACGAATCATGATTAAATCTATGAATAATCCTCCGATTAAATCTAAAATAACAATAGGATTTATAGCTACAATTAAGGCTTTATATTTGGCATAACGCCAGATAATTTCTTCGGCTTCTTTACTTCTGATTTCTATGGTTTTACGAGCAATATTTTTTTGAGCAATTTTTGCTTGATAAAGAGAATTTAAGGCTAATAATGCTTTCCCTTCTCTGTTTAAAATAGTCAGGATTTTTTCCTGTAAAGAAGCAATATTTGGTGATGGATATTCCCATTCTTCTTTGACAGTACCATCGGGCAATTCTATCCTTAAATTAATGGGTTGAGGTTCGGCACTAATTAAAACGATTTCATCGGGAGTAAAAAGAGGTTTTTTGGTTTGATTGCTTAATTGTTGTAGTTGTTGATAAATGGATTTTAAATCAGTTTCGGGGTATAAATCTATTTTATTAAATACTAATATTAAAGGTTTTTTTGCTTGTCTTAATTCTAAAAGTGCTAAATATTCTGTACGGGTAATATCTCCTGAAATAACAAACAAAATTAAATCAGATTGTTGACTAATTTCTTTTGCCATATTGGCTCTATTTTCTCCGTCAATTTCATCGAGTCCAGGGGTATCTATTAGCTCGATTTGTACCTTACCCGTAGGGGGTGTCCAACGAACAGATTTAGGCCATTTTGTGACTCCATTTATCGGTCCTGTGGTTAAGATTTTTTCTCCTAATAGAGCATTAATAACCGATGATTTGCCTCGACTTACTAACCCAAAAGCTGATATTTTAATCATCTGTTGTTCGAGTTTTTCTACAGCCGATTTTAGGGCGGTTAAGTCATCTCTCACGGCTACTTGTAATGCCATATTAGGGGGATAATTCCAATGACGTTTTTGACTAGAATACCATGCGATCGATTGTTGTAAACTGTTACGAGCAAGGGAATATAAAGAAGTTGTCATGTTATTAGCAGAATCAAAAATACTGGTAAGGCTAGGCAAGAAAATTTTTACAAATTCTTATTAGGATAAATATGTCTTTTTTATTCAGATAAAGAAGTGTGATTATTTTTTAATAAAGGTAGTCTTTCACCCCTAAAAATTTCTTCGCTACTTTTACCCATTTCTTCTAATAAATTTAGTAATTCACTACCTAATTTTTGCCCAATCATCACCGTTGGGGTGACAAAACTTAAAGCAATAGATGTTAAGATGGTTCGATCGAACTTATCATTGTGATCATTCATAATAGATAATCAAATAATTAATCATGGATTGTTGACCATTATAAACTTTATGGTTCTCTAAGGTATAATCAGAAAAGGTGTTTTTGTATGTAGAGATATTATTAGAAAAATGTTGAAAAATTCTTGGTCTAAAATTACAGTAGCATGTATTACTTTAGTTGCTCAAGCTGTAATTTCCTTTCCAGTCAAGGCGGTAACGAATCCCTATTGTCAATTTGATGAAAATGCCATCGCTACCAAAGACACTCTACGAGAAAATGCCATTACAGGAAATGCCACTGCCCAACAAGAATACAGAAAAATTTTACAAGAACACCGAGATTTATTGCTGAATTGTCGCCGTAATCATTGGCTGAAAGAACAGGCTATTTGGCTACGGATTTACCCTTGTGATGTGCGTAACGGCTCGATCGAAAAGGTATTGGATACTATTGTTAATAGAGGTTATAACACCGTCTATGTGGAAGTATTTTTCGATAGTCAAGTCTTATTACCAAAAAATGGGAATTTCACAGCATGGCCTAGTGTAGTAGATCAGCCTGGTTATGAAACACGAGATTTATACGCCGAAACCTTACAAAAAGGGCGAGAAAGAGGTTTAAAAATGTACGCATGGCTATTTTCTATGAATTATGGCTATTTATATTCCCAAAGATCAGATAGACAAAATGTATTGGCTCGTAATGGTAGAGGACAAACTAGCGTTTACTTTGTTCACGATCGATCTCAAGCCTTCATTGACCCATATAATGCCCAAGCTCGTCAAGACTACACTCAATTATTACAAGCAGTTATACAAAGAAGACCAGACGGAGTACTATTCGATTATATTCGTTATCCCCGTGGTAGTGGCACAGACTCTGTAGCAGGTAATGTGAAAGATTTATGGATTTATAGCCAAGCCTCACGACAAACCCTATTAAATAGAGCTCAAAATCAACAAGGGAGATGGTTATTAGAAAGATACCTCAATCAAGGGGTAATTAACGCCAACGATTTAGCCCAAATGAGAAACCTGTTTCCTAATGAAACAACCCCTTTATGGCAAGGAAGAAGCCCCTCTGCACCAAGCAACCTATCCGCCGTACAATTAGACATTTGGTATTTTACCGTTGCCCATGCGGCACAGGGAGTATTAGACTTTCTTAACTTTGCCTCCAATCAGGTAACACAAAGGGGGATTCCCACGGGGGCGGTATTTTTTCCTGACGGTAATCAGGTAGTAGGAGATGTTGGTTTTGATTCTCGTTTGCAACCTTGGGATAGTTTTCCTCAAAGTATGGAATGGCACGTTATGTCCTATGCTTTGTGTGGTAATCCTAGTTGTATAGTAGATCAAGTTAAAAGAGTGTTAGCTGGATCATCTCAAGGTACAAATGTCAAACCCGTGTTAGCAGGATTTTGGGGTAGAAATGATGGGCAACGCCCTTCTTTAGAATCGCAAATGGACGCAATTAGGGTATCGGCAAAACCAGTACAATCCATCAGTCATTTTGCTTATTCATGGCTAGAAAGAGAGCATACTCGACAACGAGAAAGTTGCACTAATTAGGGTTTGTAGAAGAGCCAGATTTTTTAAAATTTCTGAGAAAAATAAGTTAAAACTATAAATAAATATTCCACAAAAAAATAATCATAATATGAGTTTTCCCACCGAGCAATCCCCAGAAGCACTAAAAATCGAGGTTTCTTCCTTAAGAAGTCGTATAGGTGATTTAACTAAGTATAAAATTGCGATGGAAGCCCAAGAAAAATTATTTCGCTCTATTTTAATGATGGGTAATGTTGCTTCAGGTAAATTGATGTTGCGTTCTGTCCTCTTGGAAATCACAGAGGTAGGTAGAGAATTATTAAGAGCAAAAGATGCAAGTTTATTTATGCTAGACGAAAAAGGAATAATAACAGAGAGTATTTTAGCACGGGGTCCTACAGTAAGAGAAGAAAAGGACTATTTAATCGGAGAAATTTTGGACAAAGGATTAGCTGGATGGGTTGCCAAATATCGCCGTATGGCATTAGTTAAAAATACCGATGAGGATGAGCGTTGGTTGCATTTTCACCATCAGCCCTATAAAGTAGGCTCAGCTTTATGTATTCCCTTTTTGCGAGGGCGACTTTTGTTGGGTATTTTGACTTTAACTCATCCTAAACCAAAACATTTTACTCAAGATATGGCGGACTTTATGGCGATGTATTCTCCTTCTATTTCGATCGCCCTTGATTATGCTAGAATGTACCTTTCGATCGATGATCCTTCTCATGATTAAAATGTTACCTCAGTATTGTTTACAAGAGCAATCAATAAGTAATAGTTCATATTTTGGTACTAAAAATTTTCCTCTTACCAAATAGTCGAAGTCTATTGAACGCCCCATTGACCAAAAAGCACCCTATCAACTAGAGTGCCTTTGGGATTATGAACTTGTATCGTATTTTACTTAAATATTAAACTGGCATGGAACTATTGTCCCTAGGGGCTACCCCCTTAGTATCGTCGCCGCTGTCATGTTTCACCCACGAGTTCGGGAT
>NZ_JBLZFY010000154.1:0-6735 GCF_050753365.1 Geminocystis sp. CENA526 | reverse complement strand
GGGAACTTTTGTCTTTAAGGCAATAAACGCTTGGGGAGAGGATGCCTCTATTTTGATTGGTAGCAATACCTGTCAGGGTAAGCAACCTCTATGAACCAAGAATCCCACGTACTTCAGTCGTGGGAGTGTCAACTAATTTGCCATTCACGTTAAAAACAGGAAACCGTTATTTTCCATTGTAAAATATACATTTTGTCAATAAAAAGATTAAAATATTCACAATTTATTATTGAGGAGATGTTTATGAGAGTTTGTGTCATTGGCACTGGATATGTAGGCTTAGTTACGGGCGTATGTTTAGCCCATATTGGACATGATGTGATTTGTGTGGACAATAACGAAGAAAAAGTTAAACTGATGAAACAAGGACAATCCCCCATTTACGAACCCGGATTGTCAGAATTGATGCACTCTTGTATGGAAAATGGTAAGTTAAACTTTACTACGGATTTAGCTTCAGGTGTTCATCATGGAGAAATTTTATTTATCGCTGTGGGCACTCCTCCTTTACCTACAGGGGAAAGCGATACCCGTTATGTGGAAGCCGTGGCTAGGGGTATTGGTAATAATCTCAATGGTGGTTATAAGGTAATTGTTAATAAATCAACTGTACCTATCGGTTCGGGAGATTGGGTGAGAATGATTGTTTTAGATGGTTTTAAGGAAAAACAAATTTCCATTCAAGGAGAAGGCTTCGTTATGACAGAGGAGTTTACTCCTTTATTTGATGTGGTGAGTAATCCTGAGTTTTTAAGAGAAGGTAGTGCCGTTTATGACACTTTTAATCCCGATCGAATCGTCTTAGGAGGTAGTAGTGACAAGGCTATCGCTATGATGAAGGAATTATATCAACCCTTAGTCGATCGAACCTTTGCCCATGATAGCACACTCCCCCCCGTGCCTGTAGTGGTAACAGATTTAAGTTCGGCAGAAATGATTAAATATGCCGCTAATGCCTTCCTTGCCACAAAAATTAGTTTTATTAATGAAGTTGCTAATATATGCGATCGAGTAGGAGCGGATGTCACCCAAGTAGCGAAGGGTATTGGATTAGATTCTCGTATTGGTAGTAAATTTTTACAAGCGGGTATCGGTTGGGGAGGCTCATGTTTTCCTAAAGATGTATCGGCTTTAATTCATACAGCTAGTGACTACGGTTATGAAACAGAGTTGATGAATGCCGCCGTGAAAGTTAATGAGCGTCAACGAGTAATTATTATCGAAAAACTGCAACAGGAGTTAAAAATTCTCAAGGGTAAAGTAGTTGGTTTACTGGGTTTAACCTTCAAACCCGACACCGATGATATGCGCGACGCACCCGCTTTAAATATTATTCACGAGTTAAATCGTCTTGGTGCTAAAGTAAAGGCTTATGATCCCATTGTCTCTCAAAGTGGTTTAAGTCATGGACTTTCTGGGGTAATTATCGAAGCCAATGCGGAAATGTTAGCTGATGGTTGTGATGCTTTAGTTTTAGTCACTGATTGGCAGGAGTTTTTAAAACTAGACTTCGATAAAATCATTACCCTTGTGAAAAATCCCCTTGTGATTGACGGACGTAATTTTCTTGATCGTAGTTCGATCGAAACCGCAGGTTTCCGTTACGTTGGCATCGGAAGATAGTAAATAGTAAATAGTGAATAGTGAATAGTCTTCTGATTTATTCAGCCAACCATAATTAACGATTAATTAATAATATTTTTATACTATTTTATTCATTTTTGATGATAATTTTACAGTAAATAATCGAGTTTTATAATTTATTAAAGTAAATCAATCCTTATATAGTTATTATTAAATTTAGATAGTTTATTATCATTTTTAATCTTGTAAAAATCTTAATAAATTACTTTTAATTATTGAAAATATTAGTATATAATCATTTAAAATTTATTGACTAATTCTCGATCGAAATTTATTGATTCATTTTGTTAACACTCAGACTATAATGTAAAGTCAGAGAAGAATTTTATTTTTATACCCCCTAGGGGTAATTAATTAACAAAATTTAAGCTATAAAAAATGTTTGAAGAAGTAAAATTATCGATCGATAACGAAAATTATGATCAAGCAAAAGAGATATTAGGGAAACTTTTAAAAGAGGGAAAAAATGAACTATGGATTAGATATTATCAAGCATTAATTTTAGAAAAACAGGGTGATTTAGCACAATCAGAAGCTAATTATAGACTCATTGTGAAAGATAGTATTTATCCCGATCAAAAACTACTAAAATTGATTCGTGATGCCATAGAAAGAATTGTCAAAATTAATCAAGAAAAACAGAAAATAACCGAAGATAAAGAGAAAGAAATTAAAACAAAAAAATTGCAAGATTTTCACAATGATGAAAATAGTAAAGATTTAGCAGTGTTAGTTTTACAACCTGTTAAAAGTGAAGAAAAAAAATTTTTAGCCCCTAAACTTGCTAAAATTATGGGCATAGATAATTATACTGCTACTCTACAAATTCCTACCCGTAGTTTAAGACTCTATAAAACAGGTAATTTAGGTAATTTAAGTTATTATCAATCAGAATTATCTCAAGCTGAAATACCTTGTTTTTGTCAAAGAATTAAAGATATTAATAAAATGAAAGTTTATCAAGTCTTATTTATTATTAGTGATGAAAATGAGGTCAATATATTATGTGAAAATGATCAAGAAAAAGAGATAAATGTTACTTTTCAATGGGAAGAAATTAAGAACAAAATTCAGGCTTTAATTCCTATTTTTGAGATGACATTACATATAGATGCTAAGGGAAAACCACAGAAAAAAAAATCAACCCTTGACTATGGTAAATTCTATGATTTACACTTAAAATCTCAAAACTTAATTTTACGATTTAGTGATCAATTTTATAAATTTGAACAAGGTTTATCCATAGCAAAAGACGTTAAAACTGTTAAAGAAAAATGGCACTATTTAACAAACTATTTTGAAGACAAAATGCCTAATAAACCTATCTGGTCAGATTTTACCTTATTTGCGGAAGGAGCAGTACAGTTTCCAGAAATGTTAAAATATATTACAGCCCATGTTAATCTTTTTCGCCGAGAAGAAACCCTTTGGGATGAGGCTTTTCAACTTTATAGCGGTTTAATTTTTTTACAAGGCAATTAATTATACTTAGTAAGGGCATAATTTGAGCTTAGTTGAGGGGAGGCAAGAGGCAAGAGGCAAGAGGCAAAAGTAAATTCATAACATCAGATTATAACTTTGATGGGTGTAATTAAGGTTTGCTGAAAAAGTATGAGTGATGAGGAGATAGGGGGATAGGGTGATAGGGGGATAGGGGGATAGGGTGATAGAGGGATAGGGTGATAGGGGGATAGGGTGATAGGGGGATAGGGTGAGTAAAAATTTTAGGATCGATCGATCGTTATTCCAAAGGAATTGTTATAATACCCTAAGATTCCTCCACATCTTTGATTAACATACAGAAAAATCCCTCAATCTTGGATGTAAAAATATTATGATTGATAGTCATTATCCCATTCCTCAAAACCCAGAAGAAAGCGAAGCAATATCTGTCAATATTCGTCAAAGTAATAATTTTTGGCGTTGGCTTACTTATTTGACACTTTTATCCTTGGGGGGAGGGGTTAGTTATAGTTGGTATTTTTTCACTCAACAATTAATCCCCTCGATCGAGCAATCTGTTAGTGACTATATATCAAGACCTGTTAAACTAGGTAAAATAGAGGCAATTTCCTTTAATAAAATTAGACTCGGTGAAAGTCGCATAGAAACAACCGATACAGAAAATGATTTTGTCATTGCCGAAGGAGTAGAAATTAGTTTAAATCCCCTACAATTATTAGCAAATCAAGAAATTAATATAGGATTAAATATCCTCAATCCCCAAGGTTTCTTACAACAAAATAAAGATAATAGTTGGATTAAACTTGACTTAAATAATGAGCAAGAATTTTCTTTTTTTGGTAAATATTTTCATGTTGATAGGATTACTTTAAATGATGGATTTATTAACATAAAATCTAATAAAAATCAAGATTTTGCAATAAAATTTAATCTAAATTTTGGTAATATTTTAATAGATAAAAATCAAGTTTTATTTGATGTAAAAGCAAATATTAATAATCAAGAAAAAATTTTATTAAATGGCTTACATTTTCCTCAAAAAAATAATTGGTTGCTTAAAATAAATACTGAAAATTTAACTACTAATAATATAAATAACTTTTTAAAACTGCCTATTGATATAGCTTCTGGAGATTTTACAGGAGATTTAATCTTAAATTTTGTTCAAGATAATTTAGATGATTTACAAGCTAATTTAGACTTTAAAGAAGTTAATTTAACATTGCAAAATTTGCCTAATTCCTTCAAAAAAACTAAAGGAAATGTGAGAATTGACAATGAAAATGTTAGTGTAAAAAACATTGAGACAAATTTTGGTTTAATTCCTTTAAAAATTGACGGAAATGTGGACAATAATTTAAACTTGAATTTACAAGTTGTGCCTAAAAAACCTGTAGAAATTAATCAAATTTTGTCTAGCCTGAATATTAACACTGGAGATGTGTTAACGAAAGGAAAAATCGCAGGAAAGTTGCAAATTACGGGAGATATTTATAAACCAAAAATTGCAACAAAAGTTGTCAACGTAGGAGAAACACAAATTGATAACTTAACTTTCGAGGAAATCACAGCTGACTTGGATATTATGTCTCAAGAATTGGTAATTAATAATTTGGAGTTACTGCCGACTATTGGTGGAAAAGTTACTGGCAATGGCAAAGTCAACTTAGGCAAAAAAGATGACAGTTTTTTCCTGACATTGAAGGGGATAGATATAGAAGGCGAAAAAGTAGCGACTCTTTATCAACAATCACTGCCGATGAAGATTGGTTTAGTCAATGGCGATTATCAGTTACAGGGAAATTGGGGTGATTTATCCCGAAGTAAATTAACAGGAAATGCCGTCTTAGAGTTAGAAACGGGAAAGGCGACTATTAATAATTTTGAAATAAATCCCGACATCTGGAAAGGAGAGGTTAAGGTGTCGGGGTTAAGGTTAAGCGACTTGCCTAATCTCGATTGTCAAAAATTTGGTTGCGGTAATTCCTTCTTAAATGCTGAATTTTTGATAACTGGCAATGGAGGGGAGGTAACTCCAGAAAACATTAACTTGTCAGGGGGAGGTTATTTCGACTTGGCAGGAGGAAGGGTTGTCTTAACTGACTCCAGTTTACATCATGGAAGTTGGCAAACTAAGATGACACTAGACAATCTTTCATTATCTCAATTACCTTTTCTTAATCTGTCTTCATCCTCGATCGAAACAGGAATGGTTACAGGAGAGTTGCGAGCTGGAGGGGTATTAAATAAAAATGATGAGATGATAATTCAAGGGAAGGGTGATTTATTTTTACCTCAAGGGGATATAGATATAGATGACTTTACTTTGAAAAATGGTAGTTTTATGGCGCAAACCCATATCAATAATTTTTCTTTAGTGGATTTCGGTGATGACTTTCGAGGCGAAGCAACAGGAGAGATAACTTGGAGAGGAGATATTAATAATTTAACACTCGATAATCTTAATCTTGAAGGTAATTTAACTTTGTCTGAAGGTATCAATATTATTTCTCAACCCTTGATAACAGAATTTGCTTGGCGGGGGGAAGCATTAGAAATTAAAAATGTGAGGTTCGATCGAACAGTAGCATTTCACGATAAAGTTTATGGTAGAGGGATAATTAGTTATGACAAAGAAACAGAAGCATTAACCCAAATCGACTTAGAGATTATCGGTAAAGGAATAGATTTGCAAACCTTACCCCTTCCCGACTCCTTAGATATAATTAACTATCAAGGAAATATTGACTTGCAAGGCAGAATGACGGGAGATATATCCAAATCTCAACCTAACCTGACAGGAAAAATTAACCTCAATAACTTTCAACTAGCAAATATAGGATTTTCTCCCTTAACAGGAAACTTTAACGCTTCCCGAAAAGAGGGTATGAATATCAAACTAGATTCCTTAACTACCGACGACAAATTATATATAGATATAGATAAAGAAAATCAACCTCAAAAAATAACGATACAAAACAATAACAGTAGAATCGAAGCCGTTAGAGAAAACCAAACTTTAGCGGTGACAGCGAATCATCTACCCTTAGATAAAATCACAAAAACATGGTTAACTCATTTACCTAATAACATACAAAAAATAGGAGGAGACTTTTCGGGAGAAATTCAAGTCAACTTAACCGATAACAACTTCATTGTGTCTAATATAATTATTGAAAAACCGAGAGTAAATAATTTTCAAGGAGATACCCTGACTACGCAACTGGTATCCCAAGGGGAAGTCATAAGAATTGAAGAAGGAAAAATTCATCATCAAGAAAACGAGTATCTATTTAGTGGAGAGTTAATTTCTTTAGGAAACAATCCTCAAGTGAGAGGAAAAGTAGAAATCAAAGAGGGAGAGGGAGACATTCAGAATTTTTTGCGTAGCTGGGAAATTTTCGAGTTAAAAGATTTTTCAACTTTAAACCAACCCCGACAATATGGAAAAGCAAAAGACTTATACTCTTCTACTCCTATTGATAACTTAGGAGAAAAAGTCACATCATCGGGGGTTTCCTCCTCCCTTTCGGATAACGAGAGAGAAAAGTTAACAACTTCGGTGGCTTCCTCCTCCCTTTCGGATAACGAGAGAGAAAAGTTAACAACTTCGGTGGCTTCCTCCTC
>NZ_JBLZFY010000153.1:0-6784 GCF_050753365.1 Geminocystis sp. CENA526 | reverse complement strand
GGTTGAGGTGGTTAACCTATAGTTATTTTATCACGTCACTGGCGATTCATCCCACACTTGTTTTAATTATTTTTTTTACTCGAAAACAAAGTGTGGGGCTTCTCGCCGTTTAAGCTAAAGAATCTGAGTTTACCTAAGTTCGAGATAAAATTTAGACTAAATCGATCGCTAAAAGCGGCGCTGCGCGATCGAATCATAATAATTTTTGACGAAAAATAATCATAAATTGATTGTTTATAGCTATTTACTAAATTTAATGAAGATTTTAAAACATTTTCTTCCCCCCCTCTTCTCCTCTTCCCCCTCTTCATCACTCATACTTTTTCAGCAAACCCTAAATATAAAAACCCCCCATAAAAATATGAGAGGTTTTCGGTTTTTTATATGTACTTATTTATGCTTAAGGTCTTTATATAAGCTGACCTCAATTTATATGAAGATTATATTCACATATCTTTTACGTTTTATTGATTTTCTTAATAATTTCTTTAGATTTAACCAATTAATGTAACAAAATATTGCTAAATATTAACTAATATTAAGTTTTATAAATAGAAACCCCTAATTTTTGTGATAACCACACCTCAAAATTCCTTACAGAAATCAATTTTGTCTCAGATGATACCATCGGCTCAACCAAAATTGTAAACATTCCTAAACGATTACCAGCTAAAACATCTGTAAATAATCGATCGCCCACCATAGCAATTTTTTCGATAGGATGATTCATCGCTTCCACCGCTTGTCGTAATTTTCGGCGAGAAGGTTTTGCCGCCCCAAAAATAAAAGGTAAATTTAAACTAGATGCGATCGATTTGATACGAGTTTCGCTAAGATTATTACTAACCAACCATAAATCTACCATAGGGCGGACTTCTTCAACCCAACTCATCAATTCGGGAGACAAGGCTTTTTCATTCCAAGGCACAAGAGTTTCATCGACATCCAATACTAATCCTTTCAGATTATATTTTTTAATTAAACTGGGAGTAAGATGAATCACCACATCTCCCAAAACTAAATCAGGTTGTAATATTTTTGCCCTAGACATGATAGTGAATAGTAAATAGTGAATAGTAAATCAAAAAGTTCAATAAATTGAACGTTATCTCGTTAGCCGTGTAATTCATTACACGGTGGGTTATTGATGAATGACTAAAACCATTGTTAATTGTTAATTGTTAATTGTTAATTGTTAATTGTTAATTGTTAATTGTTAATTCCCTTGTCTAATTCTTCTTTAAGTAACTTATGATAAATTTGCGGTAAATGTCTCGTCATATTATTATCCTCGATACCGTAGCCTAAACTTGTCCATGTCGGAGATAATAATTTTAAGACTCGATCGATATTACCATTTTCCAATAAATTAGTTATATCTTCACTCCAAGCATTAGAGTCCGTAAGCCAGTTGTAAACAACTTTATCTTGATATTCAGGTTCAAAACTATAATCTTTCCAGACGAAAAATTTTGACGGTTGAGGATGATATAAAGAGGCTTTTTCTTCCCAAGTGGTATTCAAAAATTGGTATCTTCCTGATGCAGTAGTACATCTTCCTTCATTAGGTCCATTAACGATAGTCACACAAATATTAGGATGCTTACTCAAATCTTTAACATACTTTCCCGTATAAATAACATGATAGGGATTAAGATAATTAGACTCACTAGCGCTAATAGTGCGCATTAAAGCCCGAATATAGGGGTTTCCACCTTCCATGACTAAAGGCGGACTTCCATATATACTGGAAATAAGATGTTGACTAGCCTTTTTTAAATCACTTTTTCTTTCCTGAATAAAAACACCGACTAATCCTGATAGCATGATCAAAATAATTACTGTTTTCAAGAAATTGCCTACTTGGGCAGTAAAGTTTCGCCTATCGTCAGTAAAATTTGTCATACAGCTTAATAAATCAACTTAAAATAATTATCCTAATCATATAATAACTAGGAGTTAGAGAATTAAGAATTAATAATTAAGAATTAACAATGGTTTTAGTCGTTTATCAATAACCCACTGTGTAATGAATTGTTGGTTTTGTTTCATAACCCACCGTGTAATGAATTATTGATTTAACATCATAGCCCACCGTGTAATAAATTACACTGCTAATAGTGAGATCGTTCTACGAACTAAGATTTTGTTATTTTATTATTGTAGGGGAGGTTCGATCAAACTTAAGGAATAATTAACGATAATTTCGTAGGGCTTTACCGTACAATAAAAATAATTAAACTTAAAATATTGGGAAAATTAGGGCAATGAATGTTATCAGTGTTAATCAATTTAGAGATAATTTGAGGAGTTATGTAGATGAAGTAATTAATAATCATATCCCTTTAAAAGTGACTCGCCGTAATGGTGATGATTTTATGATAATTAGTGTGGAAGATTGGGAAAGGCAACAAGAAACTTTATATATTCTACAAAATAGTAACTTAATAAAACAGATTAATGAATCACAAATTACTCATCAGGAAAACAAGGGTTATGAACCAAGTATAGGAGAAATTAATGAGATCATTAATTTTTGAGGGTAAGACATGGTTAGTTTATGAAAATTTACGAGAAAAGGACAAAAAATTACATCAAAATCTTTGTAAAATTCTCAAAGAGATGTTAAGATCAGACCCTACTCAGGGATTAGGAAAACCTGAACCTTTAAAGCATAATTTATCAGGTTTATGGTCTCGAAGATTATCTCAAAAAGATAGAATTGTTTATAAGTTTGATGCTCAATATATTTATATCTTCGCTATTGGTGGTCATTATGAAAATGAATAATGAATAATTATTATAGGTGAGTTTCGATCGAGTTTAAGATAAAATAGTTTAATATTATTCAGGTAAAATTACATCAATAATAACGATTTTAGCATGGGGGAGAGGTTATGAATAATGAGAATATGATCCCTCCTAATTCCCCTTAAACAAAGGGGAAACTTAGTTTCAATTTCTAAAGACATTGTAATTGTTGTTTTAAGTAAATTTTTCCTGATTTACTACCATAAAAGAGTAAATTTGTCAATACTTTTAAAGCAATAATTGTTTCTTTTTCTGGATGAATTTCTACACTTAAAATGGGATCAGATTTAGCTAAATCAAGAAACTTATCTAAATAATCTTTGACTGTACCATAATAATAATTAGCATTATCAGAATTGTCAATTTGTTCTAATAAAGAACAAGCCCTTCTAATTAATTCATCATTTTTTTGCAATAATTCTACTAAGTATTCAATTAATATATCTAACTCTGATTTACGTTTAGGAATAACTTTCGATTCTAGGGGAATACCTAATGCTAAAATACCTAAATAAATTAGCTTAATTTTATTGGGAGTATTGTTAACTTTTTCTACGTCTATTAAATTTTCTTGTTCTTCTATCATAGAATTAAATTTGAGATTGATTAATTATTAATATGGAGCAAATAATTTTTAATTTATCTAGCGAATTTTCCTCTGGCATTGTCAAAGAAAATTTTATCCCTGTTTATCTTTATGATACTGTTACCTCTACTAATACTAAGACATGGGAGTTAATTTCTAAAAATATTAGTCCTCCTTTTATTGTTATCGGTAAACAGCAAACCGCAGGAAAAGGACAACGGGGTAATATTTGGCGATCGAGCCTAGGGGGATTATACTTGAGTATGGCACTAAATTTAAACAGTTCGATCGAATCTCTTAATCATATAACTTTATGGAGTATTTGTGGCGTTGTCAATGGTTTAAAAACATTAAATATTCCAGTCAAAATAAAGTGGTTAAATGATTTAATGTTAGAAGACAAAAAATTAGGGGGTATTTTATGCGAAACAAAAATAGAAAAAAATATCATAAAAAATATCATAATTGGAGTTGGTATTAATTATCAAAATTCTTATCCTGAAAATGCTATTAGTTTAAATACTTACTTTCAAAATTATAATTATTATCCCATTAATAACTTAATAGATTTAGCTAAAGTTATCTCGATCGAACTCCTTAAAAGCTATCAACAATATCTTGAATTAGGAATAGAAAATATTGTGAATAGTTATAATCAATTTATGTATAATCGCCACGAAAAAGTTTTACTAGAAAATAATCTCAGAGGTGAGATATTAGGTATTAATCATCAAGGTAACTTACAGATAAAATTATTATCAACTAATGCCAGTACTAAAATTAACTTATCCTTTGAAAATTATCGAATTTCCTACCATAAATCCATAGATAATTTGTATATTGTCACAGAAATTTCTCCCTGAAAATAATAAAAACATAGGCAGTATATTTAACGATTTAAGACTTACGCACCTCTAAGAATATTCTGTCATTCCGAGAGTAGCGAAGGAATCTCAATCCTTTGATTTTTGGTACAAGTGCATAACTTTTAAGATTATGAAGCAACCTGCTCACACATCCCAATACTAACCCAACTACTAACACCATCTTCAAAATGTTCTTTTTTCCAAATAGGCGCATTATGCTTTAAAGTATCAATACCATAGCGACAAGCGTTAAAGGCTTCCCCACGATGAGGACATCCTACGGCAACTAAGACACTAATATCTCCTATGCTTAACTTCCCGATACGATGGTGAATAATGACAGTATTAACATCTTGCCATTGTTGTTTAATTCCATGACTAATATCTTGAAAAATCTTGATCGCCATAGGTTCATAAGCCTGATATTCTAAATATTTAACAGGTTTTCCCTCTGTCTGATTTCTCACTGTACCACTCATCAGTACGATCGCACCGTTACTGGCATTATCTGCTAAAGTATAGACTTCTGCAAGGCAAAGGGGAGCAAAAGTAATCCTAAAATCAGTAAATAAAGTCATAATCAAGCCCGTATTTTAATTTCTAGTTTTCTTATCTGGTAATTCAATAAAAACCCTATCACCCGGCATTACTCCACTTAATACTTCTGTTTTATCATCAACGGAAGTGCCAATAGTGATAGGTTGAAATTTAGGCTCATTATTTTCATCAGGAATCATTACCCCAGTTTTACCCTCCTGAGTGACAATAGCCACCGTTGGTACAACTATCGCATTAGTTAATTTATCCCCTAAAAAATTAACCTCTACATTCATTTTAGACAAAAGTTGATCTTGTCCTGACACAATGGCAATTTTTACCTCAAAAGATGTTACATTTTGTTCCACGATCGCCTCTGGAGCAATACTTTTAACTACTCCTTGAAAAACTTGATCAGGATAAGCATCAGCAATAATTTTAACAGGTTGCCCTAATTGCACTTGATTTAAGTCAATTTCGGGTACTTTTGCCACAATTTCCAACCCTCTTGCTAAAGCAACAATGGAACTTGAAGTTGCTGAAGCTGTAGCAGATGCAGAAGTGGTTGGGGTTACGAAAGCTCCTTCTGTAGCAAATCTTTGGGTGACAATACCATCAAAAGGCGCAGTTATATAGGTTTCTTCGTATTTGATTTTGGCGATTTCTAAATCTGCTTGACTGGCTTTAATGGTGGCTTTCAATCTTTCAATTTCTGCTTTGCCACTTAACTGCCTTTCTTCCATGGCAATCTTGATTTCTGCGATCGCCGCTTCTAATCTTTGAATTTCTGGGTCTTCTGTGGTTTGTAGTTCTTCTAACCTACGCAATAACTGCTGAATATTTGCCTGTGCCACAATATATTGATTAGCTAATTCATCAAACTGATTTTGACTGATAACTCCCTCTTTTAAAAGGTTTTCGTTACGTTTTAATTGACTTTCCGCTAATTTTAATCTTGATTCGGCTTCTCCTAGTTGCGCCCTAACTTGATCAACTTGGCTAGGAATACGGCGTTTCGACTCTTCTAAACGTGCTAAAGCCTGATTGATTTGAGCTGTATAAACTTGTATATCCCCTTGCAACTTAATATCCGCTTCTTGTAAGCTAGATTCCGATTGTCTTAATCGAGCTTCCGCTTGAATACCTTGAACGTATAATTCTTGATTATCCATGACGGCAATGGGTTGCCCTTGTTTGACGATCGCACCTTGATCTACCAATAGTTTAACAATTTTTCCCGCATTTTTGGGACTGATATTAACGCTTTGTATGGGTTCTACTGTACCACTGGCTCGAATCGTTCGACTAAGAGTTTGTTGAGTGATAGGTACTGTATTTTCATTTGTCACCATCGGAACATTATTACGATTCATCATCACATAACTAGATATAGCTACAAGAATGATACCACCGCCCATAATGCCGAAAATCCAAGGCAGAGGATTATGTTGTTTTTCCAAGTTGCTTACCGTCATAGTAATTAAGATGAGAATGAGAGACAGGTGGACAGGTAGAAGAGGGGGAAGAGGGGAAGAAAAGACTTTAAAAATTTTTTAATTCTTAATTCTTAATTCTTAATTCCTCATTATATCTTATAGTTTTTTATCTCGATCGCGCTGACGACGATCGCGCCATTCAAGGGTAGTCAGATAAAGAATACCGCCACTGACAAAAATTAATAAGGCAATGGCAACGATAAATAAAGTATTGAGTACAGTTGGTGATGATTCCACGATTTAGAAACCTTTTCTACCCCAAACTACCATTGCGATCGACCATGTGAAAAGAGCAAGAACCCCTGCCCAACCTAAAGTAAGAATATCCATAATTAATTACTACATTTAAACTCTAATTTTAACTATTTTATCTTACCATACAGGGCAAACGCATACTCAGGAAGATAAAATCTTCAGTAGATACTTCTCATCCCATCCCGCTCTTAATCGTTGTGCTTTTTTACCTCGTTTATACTCTGTTTCTCTAT
>NZ_JBLZFY010000152.1:0-6838 GCF_050753365.1 Geminocystis sp. CENA526 | reverse complement strand
GGAGATGTGTAGAAGAGACATCTCCTCCCCCTCTCCCCCCTCTCCCCTCATCATCATTTTTCTTATGGTTCAATTAGGTTCTATTTTGTCCTATCCTATATCGATCGTTCTCTTAGTCGGGTTAATGATTAGAGTAATTATTGCCATATATTTACCCGCAGGTTATGATGAGGCTTATTATTTTATCTACACTCAGAATTTAGATTGGAGTTATTTTGATCATCCTGTATTCGTGGCATTAACTACGGGGTTAGGAGTGTGGTTAACAGGGGAGGTTAATCAATTTACTATTCGTATCGGTACATTAATAATTACGACGGGGAGTTTATATTGTCTTTATCTCACAGGGAAAAAATTATTTAATCATCAGAGTGGATTATTAACTTTAATAATCGCTTCCATGATTCCTATTTTTACCGTTGCCTTTGGGGTGTTGACTTTACCAGATGTGCCGTTAATGTTTTTTCTGACTTTAACTATATTATTTGCCTGTGATGAGTTTTTTTCGGATGAAGATCAATTAACCTATAAACCTAGTTATCGTCTTGTTTTGATTGGTTTATGGCTAGGATTAGCTTGTTTAAGTAAATATCATGGTTTTGTTTTTGGTTTATCTTTAGTGGGATTTTGCTTATTTAATCCACCCTATAGAAAGGTTTTTGCTTCTCCTTGGTTAATCGCCACTTTTGGGGTTTTTATTATTACTCTATTTCCTCTTTTATATTGGAATTGGCAACATGATTGGGTATCTTTTGGTTTTCAATTATCCACTCGTTTTGACTCTCCTAACCCAACTCCTTTAACCATTAATCTTCTTAATATCCTTGTGGTTGCTTTAGTTAGTATTGCTTATTTATTCCCCAGTTTTGGTTTTCCTTTATGGTGGGTTGGCGGTGTCACCCTTGACTCAGAGTTACGGGGAAAATCTAACCTTCGTTATCAGTTAATTCTCTGGATTTCGTTACCTTTAATCATCGGTTTTACTCTTTTAGGAGGAGTAACGCAAATTTTGCCGACTTGGGCGATGCCAGGTTTTTGGTTTTTAACGCTTATTCTAGGGGATTTTAGTGCTAGATGGTCAAAATATCATCCTAAGTTAATTCAGCGTTGGTTATTCTTCTCTTTTCTGATTATTAATACTCTTATCGTCATTGCTTTATCTCATTTTAGTTTGGGATTGTTTCAAAAACCGAATCAAAATGCTTTTTTTACGGGTTTAATCCCCCCTGAAAATGATCCTTCTACAGAGTTAATTGATATTGTACAATTACGATCGAACCTTGAATCATCCCCTGAATTTACGACTGCATTGCAACAGGCAGATTTTATTTTTACCAATCAATACTATCTTGGTGGTTATATTGGTATGGCGATCGAACCCTTAACGAATATTCCATTAACTTGTTTTAGTAGTGATAACAGAGGTTTTGATTATTGGTATCCCCAAGCCAAACTCAAGGGCAAACGAGGATTATATATCACTACTGAGCGTTTTACAGAAAAAGAGATAGAAGAAAAGTATCGTCAACATTTTGAGCAGTGGAGGGAAGTAACTCAGATACCCTTAGTTCGATCGGGGGCGATAACGGAGGTATTCTATATCTATGAAGGGATAAATTTAATTAGTGTACCGTTCAAGCAATGAGGATTTAATCCTAATACACCAATTTTAAGCGATAATGATATTTTACTGTTTTAAAAAAATTCTGGTTTACAAATCTTTTAAACGGATGTTAGACTTTTATGGATTACAATGTGAAACTAATAACGAAGATGAAATAAATATTCGTCAAACAACATCTTTTCCCGACAGAAAACAAAAAAGGGGGAAATATTACAGAAAGGTGATCAAAAACTTCTAAAATTTCCTATATTTTAAGCAATCAATATCAAAGGAGAACTTTATGCGCGCTGTCTTAATGGCTGGTGGTTCGGGTACTCGATTACGCCCTTTAACTTGTGACTTGCCTAAACCAATGGTACCAGTCTTAAACAGACCCATTGCCGAACACATTGTGAATTTATTAAAACGACATAGTATTAATGAAATTATTACTACTCTCCATTATTTGCCCGATGTTTTACGGGATTATTTTCAAGATGGTAGTGATTTTGGTGTAACAATGAAATATTCGGTAGAAGAAGATCAACCCCTTGGTACAGCAGGTTGTGTGAAAAATATAGAACAGATGTTAGATACTACTTTTATCGTAATCAGTGGAGATAGTATCACAGATTTTGATCTACAGGATGCCATTCGCTTTCATCGTGAAAAAGGCTCAAAAGCTACTTTGATTTTAAAACGAGTGCCTAATCCTATCGAGTTTGGAGTAGTAATTACCGATACCGATGGTAAAATACAAAGATTTTTAGAAAAGCCCTCCACTAGCGAAATTTTTTCCGATACTGTCAATACTGGTACTTATATCCTTGAGCCTGAAGTTTTAGACTATTTACCTTCTCAAGAGGAATCGGATTTTTCCCAAGACTTATTTCCTCTTTTGTTAGACAGAAATGAGCCGATGTATGGTTATATTGCCGATGGTTATTGGTGTGATGTGGGACATCTGGAAGCCTATCGGGAAGCTCATTATAGTGCGCTCGATCGAGATGTTAACCTCGATTTTCCTTACCATGAAACTCAGCCAAATATTTGGATTGGGGAAAACACTTATATTGATCCCACCGCTTTGGTGGAAAGTCCTTGTTTAATTGGCAGTAATTGTCGCATCGGTGCGAGGGCGAAAATTCGTGGTGGTACAGTAATTGGAGATAATGTCACCGTGGGAGAAGACGCAGAACTCGATCGACCTATTATTTGGAATGGTGTTGTAATTGGTGATGAAGTGGCTCTTTCTGGTTGTGTAATTGCACGGGGTACAAGGGTCGATCGTCGATCGCAAATTTTAGAAGGTGCTGTTATTGGTCAACTTTGTAACATTGGAGAAGAAGCCCAAATCAATACAGAAGTACGAGTGTGGCCCAGCAAACGAATAGAATCAGGAGCAATCCTCAATATCAACCTGATTTGGGGGAACATGGCTCATCGCAACCTCTTTGGACAAAGGGGGGTGACGGGGTTAGCTAACATCGATATAACCCCAGAATTTGCGGTAAAATTGGGGGCAGCTTATGGTTCAACCCTCAAACCGAATAGTTCTGTAGTGGTATCCAGAGATCAACGCAGTGTATCTCGCATGGTGAGTCGTTCTTTAATGGCAGGATTAATGTCTGTGGGTATTGATATTCAAAACCTCGAATCAACGGCAATTCCCATTTCTCGCACCATGACACCCCATTTAGGAGTCGCAGGAGGAGTTCATGTCAGGCTACACCCAGATCGACATGACTATATTTTAATTGAATTTTTCGATACAAACGGCATTAATCTCTCGAAGGCGAAGGAGAAAAAAATTGAGGGTGCTTATTTTAAAGAAGACTTAAGACGAGTTCAAGCTATGGATATTGGCGATATGTCTTACCCTTCCCAAGTATTGGAAACCTATAGAGATACCTTTGAGACGCAATTAAATTTAGAGGCAATTCGTAACAGTAACACAAAAATTGTCATCGATTATGTTTACTCTGTTTCTGGAGCGATTTTACCGCAATTATTGGCAAAATTTGGCTGTGATGCAGTAGTTTTAAACGCTAGTTTGCGACAACGGGCTATTTCTACCGCAGAAAGAGAAAACCTCTTGTATCAACTTGGTCATGTGGTGGAAGCCTTAAAAGCTAATTTCGGTGTGCAAGTGTCTGCTAACGGCGAGTTATTGGTATTAGTGGATGAATCTGGCATTCAAATTCGAGGAGAAGAATTAACTGCTTTAATGGTAAACACCATCTTAACCGCTCATCCCAGAGGTACGATCGTTGTTCCCGTCAATACTTCTTCTGCTGTTGAACAAATAGCGCGCCGTCACGATGGTAAAGTGATTCGTACGAAAGCCAATCCCACCGCCATTATGGAGGCGGCTCAACATAATCCTAATGTGGTGTTAGGGGGTAGTGGTGAAATGGGTTTTATCTTCCCTCAACTGCATCCCGGTTTTGATGCTATGTTTACGATCGCCAAACTGATTGAAATGCTGACGGTGCAAGAACGATCGTTAACTCAAGTGAGAACAGATTTACCAATGGTATGTCATAAATATCATTCCTTGAGATGCCCTTGGAAAACAAAAGGTGCATTAATGCGTCACCTAGTAGAAACGGAGTCTCAAGAAAACCTTGAATTGATAGACGGAGTAAAAATTATCCAACGTCACACCGATAACTGGGTATTAATATTACCAGATGCGGGAGAACCACTAATTCATATCTATGCTAACAGCGATAGTCGAGAATGGGCGGAAGCACAGTTACAAAATTATCGTAGCAAAGTGCAAGAGTTTATTATGACTCAACAATCGATTTAAAAACTCTCCTTGTCATTGCGAGGTAACGAAGCAATCCCATACCCTTATCACAAAACAACAATGAGATGGCTTCGGGGGAAATTCAAAGAAGTTCGATCGATTTTGAGATAAACAACCCCTCGCCATGACGGTAGTAAAGTTAATATTTTTGTCATTGCGAGGTAACGAAGCAATCCCATCCTCCATGACGATAAGGTTTTTTTCTTGTCAAAATATAAATAGCCAACTATAATTGGCATAAGAAGTCGAAGAAAAGATTATGTCACAAAAAGAAATTATCTTTTATCAAGATAGTATAGGAAAAGAACCTTTTAATGATTGGTTACTGAAAATACGAGACAAAACTATCAGAAGGCGTATTTTAACAAGATTACTGAGAGTTGAAAATGGAAATTATGGTGATTATAAATCTCTCAAAGACGGTATTTTTGAGCTAAGATTTACATTTGGAGGTGGTTTTAGAGTCTATTTTGGCGAAGACGGCGATCGAATTGTGGTTTTATTATTGGGTGGTGATAAAAGTACCCAAACAGAAGATATTGAAAAAGCAAAAAATTATTGGCAAGAGTATTTGAATTATGAGAAAATATAGAAATTTGTTACAGGTTAGTGAAGAGTATTTTCGCAATCACCCTGAAGAGATTGACGAATTTATCAAAGAAATTTTTGAAGATTATGCAACAGATCAAGATTCTACGGCTTTACTGTCAGGATTGCGTATTGTTGCACAGGTAAAGGGAGTAACAAACTTAGCTAATCAAGTAGGAATGACAAGACAAGGATTACAAAAGGCATTATCAGCAAAAGGTAATCCGAGACTAGATAATATCAACGCCATTTTACAAGCGATGGGTTATCAACTTATGCCACAATTGTTAACAGAAATTTCGCAATAATGATGATTTTCACACCGTCATTGCGAGGTACGAAGCAATCTCAAGCAATCTCTCAAAGGTAGATTTTTCCTCAAAATATGAAAGTCCGATCGATGATATAATTTCCCTAAAATCATTTTTCAGTAGTCAATTTTTCTATTATTTTCTGTGATTAATCTTATTAAAACTGCTCAACATCATCAATTAGTTATCGAAAAAAAAGCTAATTCCCTACAAGGCACAATCTCTATACCGGGTGATAAATCTATCTCTCATCGCGCTTTAATGTTGGGTGCGATCGCATCAGGAGAAACCATCATCGAAGGTTTATTATTAGGAGAAGACCCTTGTAGTACTGCTCAATGTTTTCAAGCAATGGGAGCAAAAATTTCTGAGTTAAACAGTGAAAGAGTAACAGTCACAGGAATTGGAGATAAGGCACTACAAGAACCTTTAAACATTTTAGACGCAGGAAACTCTGGCACAACCATGCGCTTAATGTTGGGGTTATTAGCTTCACAACCGAACAAATTTTTTACCGTCACAGGAGATGATTCCCTGAGAAGTCGCCCTATGGCAAGGGTAATCAAGCCTTTAGCACAAATGGGAGCGTTGATTTATGGTAGAAATAACAATCAAAATGCCCCCCTCGCTGTCATTGGGCAAAATCTTAAACCTATACATTATCATTCCCCTGTGGCTTCCGCTCAAGTAAAATCTTGTATTCTTTTAGCAGGATTGATGACAGAGGGCAAAACTACTGTAACTGAGCCTTTTTTGTCCAGAGATCATAGTGAAAGAATGTTACGATCGTTCGGAGCAACCCTAGAAATTGATGTTGATACCCATAGCGTCACCATTGAAGGAGGAGCAAAATTACAAGGACAAACTGTTATAGTACCGGGGGATATTAGCTCGGCGGCTTTTTGGTTAGTAGCAGGGGCGATTACTCCCAACTCAGAATTAATCATTGAAAATGTGGGAATCAATCTCACTCGCACGGGGATTTTAGAAGCCTTGCTGATGATGAATGCGGATATTACCCTCGAAAATGAAAGGGAAATGGCAGGTGAACCTGTGGCAGATTTAAAGGTAAAATCAAGTAAACTCAAAGCCTGTTCGATCGAAGGTGCAATTATTCCTCGTTTAATCGATGAAATTCCTATTTTAGCAGTAGCAGCCTGTTTTGCCGAAGGTACGACTATTATTAAGGATGCTGAAGAATTGCGAGTGAAAGAGAGCGATCGATTAGCGGTAATGGCGACAGAATTGAATAAAATGGGGGCAAAAATCACCGAATTACCCGATGGTTTAGAAATTACGGGCGGTGTTACTCTCAAGGGTGCGCAAATGGACAGTTATACTGATCATCGTATCGCTATGAGTTTAGCTATTGCAGGATTAAATGCCGAGGGTACAACTATTATCGATCGAGCTGAAGCGGCTTCTGTATCCTATCCTACTTTTGTGGATACTTTAATTAAAATAACTAATTAACAATTAACAATTAACAATTAACAATTAACAATTAACAATTAACAATTA